>CAYOWM010000069.1:0-7104 GCA_964407635.1 uncultured Flavobacteriaceae bacterium | reverse complement strand
CATGCTACGGAGCATTTTTTAATGTTCGTATCAATGCAAAAGATATTAAAGACAGAAAATTTGCAGAGGATATCATTGCAAAAGCAAAAAATATAATGAATAAAGCCATTCAAACCGAAAAAGAAATTATAGAATATATAAATTCGCAGATATAATGAATTAGGAATGCTTGGCAATTAGAAAAATATTGTATAAATTATAAAAATATGAAAAGAATACTGTTGTATATTTTTACTTTAATGTTTGTAAACATCTATTCACAAAAGAAATACGAAGCGATGATGTTGGATACAAAAATTAATTTTTATGATGTTGTGCAAGAAGGAGAAACTTATTTTAAGACACATAATAAAAATAAGAAGGGTTCTGGTTGGAAAGATTTTAAACGATGGATAAATAATAATGAATATAAATATTATCCATCAGGAGATAGAAGTCGTGTAGATCCTTTGTTTGTAGAAAAAGCGTACACCTCTTTTTTAAAGGAAAAATCAAAAACAAATAGAATTGCAAATTTTGATAACGGATGGAATGAATTAGGTCCGAGATATATCGATAATGTCGTAGGAGGATATTCTACAGGATTAGGAAGAATAGAAGACTTTTATATAGATGCAACTAATACGAATAAAATGTATATTGCTTCTAGAAGTGGTGGTCTTTGGAAAACATTAGATGGAGGAATTTCTTGGGAAGCCTTGACAGATTTTGTACTTGCAACAGGTGTAACCAGTTTTACAGTATCTCCAACTAATTTTAATGAGATTTTTATTAATGTATCTAATTCTAAAAATAATTTTTCTAATGGTGTCTATCATTCAATTGATGGAGGTAATTCTTGGACAATCTCAAATTTTAATCCAATAAATTTGGGATTTGGAGGTTTAGGCGATAATTTTATAGTAAATAGTATTCAGTACCATCCAACGGTTAGTAATTTAATTTTTATTTCAACAAATAAAGGGATTTATAAATCTACAGATAATCTAAATACTTGGAGTGTTTTATACCCAAATTCTGATATTCGTGATGTCGTTTTTCATCCAACTAATCCTTCTATTATCTATTTTAATGGAAGTGTGGAAAATGATACTTCTACTTTTGTGTATTTTTCTAATAATCAAGGCTTAAGTTATACAAAATCAAACAGTCTTAGCGGAAATACTGGTTTATTTGTTCATTTATCTACAAGCCAAGCTTGTCCGAATTGTGTGTATGCTATTTCGTATTATGGAATTTGGAAATCTACAAATAATGGAACGTCATTTTCATATTTAAATGCTTCAAATGTGTACACGTTAGATTTTGTAGTGAGTGATTTGGATAATACAATAATGCTTACTGGTGGTGCTGATATAGTTATTTCAGAAGATGAAGGGCAAACATTTAACCAAGTTACTAATTGGAATTTGTTGCAAGGTAATGGAGATGTAAGCTCTAATCAAACAGCTTTTAATACAAATACAGACTATGTACATGCAGATTTACGTAAAGCAAAATGTATTCATGGTGTTTTTTATGTTGCAACAGATGGATTTTTATCTAAAAGTATCGATAATGGTGTAACTTGGGAAAAACTTAGTCAAGGTATCGGTATTAGAGAAAATTATAAACTTGGTGTAAGCCAATCTAATTACAATGTTACTGTTTGCGGTTCACAAGATAATGGAACAAGTATTAAAAAAGAAAATGGCTGGACAGAATTTTTTGGTGCAGATGGTATGGAAGCAATTGTTCATCCATTAAACGAAAATTGGATAATTGCAAGTTATCAAGATGGTGGTAGAGTTCGAACAAAAAACGGAACGATTCTAGAATCCGATGTTACACCAATAAATGCATCTGCAGATTGGGAAGCTCCTCTTGCGTATTATCCTAATAATCCAATGACTGTTTTTGATTTTAGAACGATTGTTTATAGAAGTTTAGATTTTGCTTCTGCCTATTCTTATTTAGGTAATATTTTTAATTTTAATACAATAAAACAAGCAGCAATAGCCGAAAATAATTCGGATATAATATTAATTTCTGATAATAATAAAATTTTAAAATCTATTGATGGAGGGTTTAATTGGATTGATATTACAGGAACTTTACCAAATGAAATCATTCAAGATATTGCCTTTGATCCAAAAGATGATGATACATTTATTGTTAGTTATGCTACATATCAAAATAATAATCAAAAAATATTTTTAACCACAAACGGAGGAACTTCTTGGTCAAATATTACGTATAATTTAGGAAATTTACCAATCCATTCTGTTGTAATAGATCACACTGCAGATAAAAATATTTATATAGGTTCGGAAATAGGAATCTATACCAAACCAATGAATGCTACAGTTTGGAATCTATATAACCAAAATTTACCAAATGTTGCCATTGAAGAATTGGAAATTATGTATGGCTCAAATACTATACGAGCAGCAACTTGGGGTAGAGGTCTTTGGGAATACAGCTTGGTTAATAGAAATAATTTTCCAGCAATACAAACAATTGATATTACTAGTGAACCAACGGATGATCAGCCAAAATATGGCATCGATCAATTCGTAACAGCAACCATTGATTATGATGCTACATTAACAGATGTACATGTAGCATGGTCTGTTAATAATTTGAATTTTGATCATACCATTACAATGACTAACACTTCTGGGAATATTTGGGTTTCAGATACGGCAATTCCAAATTATGCACAAGGAAGTAAAATTTATTTTAAAGTATTTGCCACAGGAAATAATAATGATACATCAGAAACGTATAAGTTTATGTATAAAGTGAAACCATACGGTTACTGTAACGTACAATCGCAATATTTAAATGTATTTATTTCAAATGTAACTTTTAATACTATAAATAACAATTCAGATGGAAATGAATACCAAGATTTTACGTATATAGCAACCGATGTAATTAAAGGACAAGTATATGATTTTAATGTTACATATACGGATAATTCTCCTTATGATCAAGTGGCAGTTTGGATAGATTTTAATCATGATACGGATTTTAACGATGCAGGTGAAGAATTTATACTTCAAGAAGGTTTAGGTAGTAATTCGCCATATACATACAGTATTCCTATTCCTAACGATGCTACACTTGGTCAGACGAGAATGCGAGTTCGTGTGCTAAATAGATCTTATGAAAGTTTTATTCCTCCATGTGGAACTACCGTTACTGGTGAAACAGAGGATTATACCATAAATATTTTAGATAATAATGTAAGTGTTTCCGAAAACAATTTTAGTGATACACTAAGTGTTTTTCCCAATCCAACATCCAAAATAATACATATAAATTTAGGAAATATGCATAAAAATATTTCTATAAAAGTAAGTAATGCTTTAGGACAAATAATCACTTCAAAAAAATATTTAAACATTGAAAATATTGATTTAGAACTGAATGCAAAAGCTGGTTTGTATTTTATAGAAATCAAATCGGAAAAAGGTGAAAAGGCAATTTTTAAAATTGCATTAAAAAAATAACTATTCTATGAGCTACAAAAAAGGATTAGCATACGCAAAAGAACAAGATTCTTTAGACGAGTTAAAACAATACAGAAACCAATTTTATCTACCAACTGATAAAAATGGAAAAGAATTAATTTACTTTTGTGGTAATTCATTAGGATTGCAGCCAAAACAAACCAAAAAGTATATCGATCAAGAATTGAATGATTGGGCAAAATTTGGTGTAGAAGGCCATACGGATGCAAAAAATCCTTGGTTGCCATATCACGAATTTTTAACCGATTCTATGGCTAAAATAGTAGGAGCAAAGCCCTTAGAAGTAGTTATAATGAATACCTTAACTACAAATTTACACTTGCTAATGGTTTCCTTTTATAAACCAACCAAAACAAAATATAAAATTGTAGTAGAATCCGATGCTTTTCCTAGTGATAAATATGCAGTAGAATCGCAATTAAAGCATCATGGATTTGATCCAAATGAGGGTCTTATTTTATGGAAACCAAGAAAAAATGAAGAATTATTACGAATAGAAGATTTAGAGAATATTATTGAAAAACAAGGTGATGAAATAGCCTTATTGCTAATTGGAGGCGTTAATTATTATACAGGTCAATATTTAGATTTAAAAAGAATTGCAAAAATCGGACATACAAAAAATTGTAAAGTAGGCATAGATTTAGCTCATGGTGTAGGTAATATTCAGCCAAATTTACACGATTCAGGTGTTGATTTTGCTGCTTGGTGTACCTATAAATACTTAAATTCTGGACCAGGAAGCCTTGGTGGACTTTTTGTTCATGAAAAATACGCACATAATAAAGAGCTAAACCGATTTGCAGGATGGTGGAGTCACAACAAAAAAACACGTTTTAATATGCGTCAAGAATTTGATGTTTTAGCAGGAGCAGAAGGTTGGCAACTTAGCAATCCACCAATTTTATCTATGGCTGCAATACGCTCTTCTTTGGATATTTTTAAAGAAGTTGGCATGGAAAAATTAATTCGTAAATCTAAAAAACTTACAGGATACTTAGAGTTTTTATTAAATGAAATAGATTCCGATAAAATACGAATTATAACACCAAAAGAAACAAAATCAAGAGGTTGTCAGTTGTCAATTCAAGTAAAAGATGCAGATAAAAGATTACATAAAAAACTCACTGAAAGCGGTATAATAAGCGATTGGCGAGAACCAGATGTAATTCGTGTAGCACCAGTACCAATGTACAACAGCTTTGTAGATGTCTTTAATTTTGTTGAAATTTTAAAGAAATTAATTTATAGCGTTTGATGTTGAACTGGTGCTAAACCGTAATTATGTGAATTTACACCTATTAGTATGGATGTATTAAATTATAAAACCCTTACAATCAAATGATTATAAGGGTTTTTGCGGAGAAAGAGGGATTCGAACCCCCGGAGGTGTGACCCTCGCTGGTTTTCAAGACCAGTGCATTCGACCACTCTGCCATTTCTCCAGTAGTCTTTGCTGTGATTTCTCGTTAGCGGTTGCAAATATAAAATGCTTTTTTGTATTGAGAAAGAAAAAAATGAATTTTATTTACGAATAATTAATAAGTGCTTGATTTAAAAAAGTGTAAAGCATTACTTTTTTATGTGAAAATAATTCGTTTTTATAAGTAAATTAGTAGTATCTTTGCAAATTAAATGAAATAAGCAAATTAAGCATGTAGATAGTCGGTTTTTACACTTACTTTGGTTATGTAAAAAACAAATATATACATGTCAAATTTTAAAAAATTAGGTCTCTCTAAAGAGATCACTGATGCTCTTGAAAAAATGGGTTATGAAAATCCAACAGAAATTCAAGAAAAAGCAATTCCAGAAATTCTTATTAATCAAAGCGATGTAAAAGCATTTGCACAAACTGGTACTGGTAAAACTGCAGCTTTTAGTTTACCCATTATCGAACAGGTTGATACCAATTCAAAAAATACACAAGCTATTATTTTGTCTCCAACACGAGAATTGGCAATTCAAATAGCTAAAAATATAGCTGAGTTTTCACAAAATGTTAAAGGTTTAAAAACCGTTTGTGTTTATGGAGGTTCAAATATTATGAACCAAATTAAAGATTTAAAGCGTGGTGCTCAAATCGTTGTCGGAACTCCTGGTAGAACCGTTGATTTAATTAACCGTAGAGCTTTAAAATTACAAAATATTAATTGGGTTGTGCTTGATGAAGCAGATGAAATGCTTAATATGGGATTTAAAGAGGATTTAGATCAAATTTTAGATGTAACTCCCGATACTAAAAAAACATTATTGTTTTCCGCAACTTTCCCTAAAGAAGTAGAAGCAATTGCACGAAATTATATGTACGAACCTGTAGAAATTAGTGCAGGAAAGAAAAATATTGGTGCAGATACGGTAACTCATGAATTGTATATGGTTTCCGAAAGAAATAGATACGCTACCTTAAAACGTATCGTAGATATGAATGTGGATATTTACGGAATTATTTTCTGTAGAACACGTCGTGAAACACAAGAAATTGCCGATAAATTAATTCAAGATGGTTATGGTGTAGATTCGTTACATGGCGATTTATCACAAGCACAGCGTGATTTGGTGATGCGTAAATTCCGAAATAAAAAAATTCAGATTTTAGTTGCGACAGATGTAGCTGCTCGTGGAATTGATGTAACCGATTTAACGCATGTAATTAACCATAAATTACCTGATCAATTAGAATCTTATACGCATAGAAGTGGTAGAACTGGTCGTGCAAAAAGCGAAGGAATTTCTGTAGTAATTGCATCAGGAAAGGAAACAGGAAAAATTCGCCAAATTGAACGAATTATTAATAAAAAGTTTGTAGAAAAAGAAGTGCCAACTGGTAAGGATATTTGCAATGCTAAACTAGATCAATACGTTGAAAAAATTAAAAAGTTAAAAGTAGATGATTCGCAAATGGATGAACATTTGGAAAGCATTACTACACAACTTAAAAAATTAACTAAAGACGAATTAATAAAGCGTTTTATTTTTAACGAATTTGAAACCTTATTAAATTATTATAATAAGGAAGGCGATATTGGTAAAGATAAAGGACGTTCGGAAAGAGTTTCAGATGAAAATATGCAACGCTTCTTTATTAATATTGGTAAAATGGATGAGCTGAATCCTGCAAGAATGATTGGCTTGATAAATGATACTTTAGATAAAAAAGTAGATATAGGTCAGATTGAAATATTAAAAAGTTTTTCTTTCTTTGAAGCAGATAAAAAATATACCGAGGAAATTTTAGAAGCCTTTCAAGGTGTTTCTAGACGAGGCAGACGTGTAAGTGTTGAAAAAACCGAAAAGAAAAAAACACGTTCTAGAGGTAGAGATCGCGATAGAAGCAAAGGTCGTAGTAGAGGAGGAAATGATAGAAATCGCCGAAATTCTGGAGGTGGATTTAGAGCTGGTCGTGATAATAAAGAAGGTTTTAAACGCAGAACCGAAAAAAGTACACGACGTCGTCGTAAAAGAGATTAAATTTAATATCCACAAAAAAAAACACCTTTACTAACAAAGGTGTTTTTTTATGGTCTTTACTAAAATAAATCCATTCCAGGAATATCTAGTAAACCTCCTTTGGCAGCAATTGCCA
>CAYOWM010000068.1:0-7125 GCA_964407635.1 uncultured Flavobacteriaceae bacterium | reverse complement strand
TCGTTTACCATTCCTGTTGCTTGCATAAAGGCATAGCATATTGTAGAACCAATAAATTTGAATCCTTTTTTCTTTAACTCTTTACTCATTATATCGGATATTTTGGTTTTTGCAGGAACTTCACTAGCTGTTTTAAAACAATTTTGAATGGGTTTGTAGTTTACAAAACCCCAAATATATTTTGAAAAACTTCCGTATTCTTTTTGTATTTCTAAAAACAATTTAGCATTGGTAATCGTTGCATTAATTTTGAGTTTATTTCGTACAATTCCGCTATTTTGTAATAGTTCGTCTATTTTCTTTTGTGTGTATTTTGCAATTTTTTCGGCATCAAAATTATCAAATGCTTTTCTATAATTTTCTCGCTTATTTAAAATAGTTGACCAGCTTAAACCTGCTTGTGCACCTTCTAAAATTAAAAATTCAAATAATAATCTATCGTCAAAAATGGGATTTCCCCATTCTGTATCGTGGTATTTTTTTTCCTTTTCGGTTTTTTCAGACCAAGAACATCTTTTTTTCATTTGTACGTGTTTTAATAACTATACAAACGGGTGAAAATAAATATTCTTATACATTTTAACATTTGTTCTATTTTTACAATATCTTTACAGCATGTTTTTTTAAAAAAATTGTAACAAAATCACAATTAAAACGTCAAATAGATGAACTATTTAAATTATTATAAAATGAAAAAATTAAATTTATCAATTATTGCCTTGCTTTTTTTAAGCATTTTTAGTCATGCACAAACAACTGCTGATGAAATTTTGAAAAACTATTTTGAAAATATCGGTGGTGTAGAAAAACTAAGTAACTTAAAAAGTTTAAAAATGACTGCAAGTCTTAACCAAGGAGGAATGGAAATTCCTGTAACCATTTACCGAACAAAAGATGGTAAACAAGCATTGGAAATTAGTTTTCAAGGAATGTCTTTTAAACAAGGTGTTTTTGATGGTGAAACACTTTGGGGAACAAACCAAATGACGATGAAACCTGAAAAAATGGATAAAGAAGCTACCGAAAATATGAAATTAGAAATAAATGATTTTCCAGATCCGTTTTTAAACTATAAAGAAAAAGGATATACAGTAGAATTAATAGGTAAAGAGGATTTTCAAGGTACAGAAACCTTTAAAATAAAACTAGTTACCGAACCAATAACCGTAGATGGTAAAAAAGAGGATTCTGTTTCGTATTACTTTTTTGACACCGAAAATTTTGTGCCAATTGCAATGCAAACCGAAATTAAATCAGGACAAGCAAAAGGTATGATGTCTGAAACTTTATTTAGCGATTACCAAGAAGTTGATGGTCTTTATTTTCCTTACTCTTTAACAATGGGTGGTGTAAAAGGACAACCAGGAGCTCCTATTAAAATAACAAAAATTGAGGTAAATTCTAAAATAGACGATGCAATGTTTGCTTTTCCTAAAGAAGAAGTAGCAAAACCTGCTGCTGCTACAAAAGAATAATTTTTACCACATTAATATTATTTAAAGCATCGTAAAATTATTCCGTTTAACGATGCTTTTTTTAACTCTATATCTTATGAAAACAAAAATTTTATTACTATTACTATTTGTTAGTAGCTTTTATAGTACAAAAGCACAAAACCAAAAAATTTATTTTGGCGATTTAAAAGCAAGACATATTGGACCTGCTTTTATGAGTGGAAGAATTATTGATCTTGAAAACCATCCAACAAACAGTCGTATTATGTACGTCGGAACCGCTGGAGGAGGCGTTTGGAAATCAAACGATGGTGGTGTAAATTTTAATTCCATTTTCGATGAACATTGCCAATCTATTGGTAGTATTGAAATTGATCCAAACGACCCAGACAATACCATTTATGTTGGTACTGGTGAAATTTGGACTCGTAATAGTGTTTCGGTTGGTGATGGCTTATACAAATCAACCGATGGTGGTGCAAATTGGAAAAAAATTGGTTTTGAAAACTCCGAAAGAATTGCAAATATTATTGTAAATCCTAAAAATTCTAAAGAAATTTATGTTGCCGTTCTTGGTGCTCTTTGGGGAGATAGCGAAGAAAGAGGATTATACAAAACAACCGATGGTGGTACAACATGGAATAAAATTTTATATACCGATGCTAAAACAGGTTGTGCTGATTTAGCAATGGATCCTAATAATCCAAATATTTTATACGCTTCTATGTGGCAATTTCGTCGTACTGGTTGGTCATTTACCTCTGGTGGAAACACTAGTGCTTTATATAAATCTACCGATGCAGGAAAAACATGGAACAAAATTCATAACGGTTTTCCTGAAGGCGATTTAGGACGACTTGCAATTGCTGTTGCTCCTTCAAATAGCAATGTTTTATATACTGTAATTGAAGCAAAAGAGGATGCAAAAAAAGGATTATACAGAAGTGATGACGCAGGAAAATCTTGGAAACAACTAAATAATGATTTCGGAATTACCGTAAGACCTTTTTACTTTTCTAGAATTGTAGTAGATCCTAAAAATGAAAATATTGTAGTAAAAGGAGGATTATTTGGTTCTATTTCAAAAGATGGTGGAAAAACCTTTAAATCTTTAGGTTATTTACATTCCGATGTACACGACATTGTTTTTGATGTACACGATTCGGATAGGATGTATTTTGGTACAGATGGAGGTGTGTATCGCTCATTAAACGGTGGTACTTCTATGGAAATTATAGAAAATTTACCAGTATCGCAATTCTACCATATTAGCTTAGATAACAAAACACCATATAATATTTATGGAGGTTTACAAGATAATGGTTCTTGGTTTGGTCCTTCATCCTCTCCTGGAGGAATTAATCCTGGTGATTGGACATCGATTGGTGCTGGTGATGGTTTTAGAGTATTAAAACATCCTACAAAAGATATTGTATATTCCGAAATGCAAGGAGCTGAAAATATTTGGCAAATTGATATTAAAAATCATAAATCAAAAACCATTCAGCCTTTAGCAGAAGAAGGATATCCAAAATTTAGATTTAATTGGAATGCTCCTATGGCAATTAGCGAAAACCAACCAGACCGTTTTTATATCGGAAGCCAATTTTTACACAAATCGGAAGATATGGGAAATACATGGACAATCATTTCGCCTGATTTAACCACAAACGATCCAAACAAACAACAACAAGATAGTTCTGGTGGTTTGTCTAAAGATAATTCTGGTGCAGAAAACCACACAACCATTTTTACTATTGCAGAATCGCCTTTAGACGAAAATGTAATTTGGGTTGGAACAGACGATGGTAACGTACAAGTAACTAAAAATGGCGGAAAAACATGGACAAACACCGTTAAAAACATAAAAGGATTACCAAAAAACACTTGGTGTTATCATATCGAAGCTAGTAACTTTAATAAAGGAACTGCGTATGCTGTTTTTGATGGCCATACCATGAATGATAAAAATCCGTATGCATATAAAACTACCGATTTCGGAAAAACTTGGAAATCTATCATTTCAAAAGATATTGTTGGGTTTGCTAGAAACATTCAAGAGGATTATGTAAACGAAAATTTATTATTTTTAGGTACTGAGTTTGGTTTATATATAACCATTGATGGTGGTAAAAATTGGACAAAATTCACAAAAAATATGCCTTCTGTTGCAGTACATTTTATTGCATTACAAAAACAAACCAACGATTTGGTAATGGGAACTCATGGTAGAGGTGTTATTATTATTGATGATATTTCTCCATTAAGAGAAATGAATACCGAAATGCTAAAAGAAAAAGTACATTTTTTCAAAACCAAACCATATATCATGTACGAAACTAGTAATTTTAGTAACCGTGGTGGTGAAACGCAATTCGTAGGTGAAAACCCTTCTAAACAACCAAAAATTAAATATTACTTAAGCAAACGACATACTTTTGGTAAAATGTCTTTAGAAATTCAAGATAATGACGGAAATGTTTTATCCGAACTTCCTGCAGGAAAAAATAAAGGAATTAATATTGTAAAATGGAATTACAATATGAAATTACCTAAAATTGCTAAAGGGAAAACCTTTACTTACGGAGGTTTTTCTAGTCCAAATTATCCAGCAGGAAAATACAATGTAGTACTAAAAAAAGGAAAAAACACGTATAAAAGTACGATTGAATTGGTGTATGATAAAACCTCTAATTTAACTTTAAAAGACAGAGAATTTAAGCAAAATACCATTATGAAATTGTATGATATGAATCAAAAATTGGCATATATGGTGTACGAAATGGATGCTATAATCGATTATGCAAAAGAACATAAAAAGAGTAAAATCGCAGCTAAATTAAATACGTTAAAAAAGACTTTAGTCATTACAACAGGCGATAATTATGTTGGTACTGCCGAAAAACAATTACGAGAATTATTAACCGATATTTATAGTAGAGTAATTGGTAATTACGATAAACCAACTTCAACAGAGTTAAAAAATATTGAAAAAATAGCGAATCGATTCCAAAAAGCTAAAAAAGACTATCAAAAAATTAAAAAGAAAGTGAAATTTCTAGATAAATTAGAGCTAAAAACATTTAAAGAATTTATTAAATAGTTCATTTGTAAAAGAGGTTGCAAAAATTTTGTAACCTCTTTTTTTAGAATAACTGTCGTAAACAGTTATAAAAGTTGAGGATTCTTTTATTATACAAGACAAAAAATTAATCTGTAAAAATCAATTTAACTTTTTCTTTATTGCCATCTAAAGTTACTATTGCAAAATAAATTCCGGTATTAATATTAACAGGAATTGTTATAGATACATTAGAATTTCTATCCGAATAATCAAAAATTTGTTTGCCTGTAAGATCAAAAATTTTAAGATTAAAATACGAATATTCTTGATTAAAACGAATTAATAATTCGTTATTTATAACAGGGTTTTTTATCGAAACCGTATTATTTAATACATTTTCTTGTGTAAACAAAGGATCTTGTAATACAATTTCATTCCATGCATAATCTACATTTTCTTGTGTTAGTGTAATATGTGGTTCATTTTCGGTTGGCATGTACCAAGAATCAAACGGATTGTTATTATTTGGCAACATAAACCAATTTATTTCGTTATTAGGAAAAGAAATATCCATAGCACTTACGGTTGGTATGAAGTTAAAATAATCGGTTTGTAAGGCAGCTAAAAATTCTCCTGCAAGACCATTTGTTCCGATAGTATCGCCAACCAAACCTAAATTATACAAACCTCCAGGCGAAGCATCAACACCATGCGAATACACTTGTGCCATTGAGTCTGCTGTACTATGCACATCAAAAGCAGGAATCCACCATGCAAAATCAATATACACATCGCTTACTTCAATTTGATTATTTGCATAAGGAGTGTACGAAACTTGTAAGGTTGCATCTACACCAGATTCTACATCAATAGTAGTATTTACAACTTCCCTTCCAGGTAGTACGTCGTTTCCGTCAATATCTGGAAAAGCATTGCCAAAACCAGAACCGTTTATCATATTTGCTTTTCGTAAATTTTCAGGATATCCTGATGCTGTTAAAGATAATAATCGATTATAAAAAATACTTTTAAACGGATGTGCAATTGGTAAGGTTAAGTTAGAATTAAACGATACACCATCCGAATCCGTAATATGTGCTTCAAAATGATCGACAAGCATTTGTCTTGCAGCAGCAGATTTCATAAATCCATCAATAAGCGGTTGTAGGGATTCTACATTTTGATTTCCTATAAACCAAAAATCATCCAAACCATAAGCTAAATAGTTAAATTGATGCTGAAAACCAATCGGAACATTTGCTCCTTGATGTGGAGCGTCAAAAGAAATCCATAATCGTGTATCGTGATTCATAGAAACACTTTCCATATACGATAAGGCATAACGCGAAACGAGTCCTCCCATACTTGGTCCGATAATTACATTTTGTTGGTTTCCTACTTTTTGTGCGTTAATTTGATTAATTAATTCTACTAATAACATAGCATTTCGTTCGATAAAGTCGGAACCTCCATCGATTAATTCATTATCTGCTTGTCTAGTGTATTCAGGAAAATTTAAAATAATAACATCAAAGCCTTCGGCACGAATTAAATCGGCAAGATTATCGGTATTTCCTGCTGCATTTGTAAAGTTTAACATTTCGTAAATTCCTACTACAAAATCACCAGTGCTACTATCTACATATCCAGTAATTGGTCTAGAATCTTGAGGGTCAAAACCGTCTATAATTATCAACGGTTTATCTAAAACGGCATTTGGTTCGGTACTTAAAAATATTTCGTATTCGCCTTGTGCAGGATACGAAGTTGTCTCGCCATAAACCGATAAATCTGGAGTAATACTTGCGGTAAAAGTAGCAGGATTGCGACCAAAAAGCGATTTTAAATCGGAATTAGAATAGGTAACCAACAAATTGGAAGTATTGATTTTAACTGTTCCGTCTAAAAATACGATTTTAGTTTGTATGTTTTTTGTTCCTACCGTTGTAAACGGAATGGTGATTGGTGTATCTTGTTTTATCTTACTAAAACCATTTCCGTTATCAAAATCCATTTCAATATATTTAATGGTTTTATCGGTTGTGTTATAAATATTGGCTGATTTTAATTCAAATAGCACCTCTAAGCCTTTGTGTTTTGTTGCTAAAACACTACTTAAAAAAAGTTCGTGTTTATCAAAAATTGCGTCTTGTGGATTTGATCGAATTAAAAAACCTTCCGAATCGTTGGTAACTTGATTATTTAAAAAAGCGGTTTTTTTTATGGTTTCGTATTTGCTATACAAAATTGCAATAGGTACTACTTGTTGTTTTTTTGCTTGTATTGTTTGCTGTTTTAACGCTTCTAAAGATGGCAAACGCTGTAAAAAATCGTGTTGTTGAATAGTTTTATATGCTTGGTAAAAGTCATAAACCGAATTAGGTACATCCTGATATTTTTGTATAGAAACTAACGGGTTTTCTTGAACTAAAATAGAAGTTTCTAAATTTGAAGTATCGAATCGTTCTAATATGTTGTGTTTGGTTTGCGAAAAACTAGCAAAGGAAACTAGCAAACTAAAAAGTAATATTCGTATCATAAGTAAGTGTATTGGTTTTTGTAAATATATAAAAAGCTATTTTTTGAGTTGTTTTTCTTTTTTCTTGA
>CAYOWM010000067.1:0-7144 GCA_964407635.1 uncultured Flavobacteriaceae bacterium | reverse complement strand
CATCAATTTTCCTTATTAATGGGTGAAGATAACCTACAATCTTTTCATAAATGGAAAAATTACGAAAGTATTATTGAAAACCATGATATATACGTATATCCACGAAAATTCTCTAATAAAGAAAAAAAAGCAAAAATAACAGAAGCGTATTCCGATAAAATTCATACCTTAGACGCTCCAATTGTGGAAGTCTCCTCGACATTTATTAGAAAAGCAATAAAAGAGAAAAAAAATATCAAACCCTTGTTAGAAAACAAGGTGTATATATATTTAGATGAAATGAACTTTTATAAGTAACAAATAGTACATAAGAAAAAATTGGCATAGCTTTTGTAAAATAATAAACAACTAATTACGACAAACCATAAAATGAATAAAATTATATTTATATTGTTTTTCATCACGATACAATTTTCTGCTCAAGAAAGTTTAGTAACGTACGAAGTTAATAATGCAAATATAAATACTAAAAGTTCCGATTTCGGAACTACTTACTATCGTAACAACCAAGTAATTTATTCCTCTTTAAATAAAAAAGGAAATTTAGATTTATACCTTGCAACGGAAACTTCTGACGGATTAATTAATTCTAAAATATTTGCGAAAGAATTAAATTCACCATCTAACGAATCTAATGTAACTTTTACAAAAAATAAAAAAGTAATTTACTTTACTAGAAGTATTTATGGGCAAAAAAACACGCTTAAAAAAAGTAAAAAAGCAAAAATAGGTATTTTTAGATCTACATTGCAAAAAGATGGAACTTGGTCTGAGCCAAAATCGCTTCCATTCAATAGTAGCCATTACGATGTAGCACATCCTACTTTAAGTAAAGATGATAAAATGCTATTTTTTACTTCAAATATGCCAGGAACTTTAGGTGATAATGACATTTTTGTAGTAGATATTATTGACGGAATTTTTTATTCCAAACCTAGAAATTTAGGTAAAAATGTAAATACTCCAAAAAAAGAAATGTTTCCGTATGTAGCCACAGATGGTTTTTTATATTTTGCATCGAACGGCTATAAAGAAGGTTTCGGTGGTTTGGATATTTATTATGTAAAAGTAAACGGAACAAAAGTTTCTAAAAAAGTGCATTTAGAAGCTCCAATAAATTCAAAATACGATGATTTTTGCTACATTTTTAATCCAAACAAACGAACAGGATTTTTATCCTCAAATCGACAAAAAGGAAAAGGCTCAGATGATATTTATATTTTAAAAGAAAAAAAGAAAGAAAAACCTGTTTTTACGGAATCTGAAGAGTTTGATAATGAAAAAGAATGCAAACAATTTGTAACAGGTACAGTTTATAAAAAAGGAACAACAAATGTAGTTTCAGGAGCAGTTGTAATAGTAAAAGATGCTAAAGAGAAAATAGTTTTTGAAAAAACACTTCGCTCTAATGCAAAATATAGATTTTACTTGCCTTGCAATGCAAAATTTACAATTTCTGCAAATAGAGATGATTATCAATTGGGAAGTATTTTAATTCAAACGAAAGACGAATCTGAAAAATTAGAGAAAGATATAGAACTCTCTCCAATAAATACTATAATTGAATACGAAACTATTTCAGGAAAATTAAATTTTACACTAGATGATAATAAATTATCCCAAGATAGCAAATACAAACTAACTAAAGCAGTTTTAATTCTAGGACATAACGAAAAAGCACGAATATATATCGAATCCCATACCGATAGTAGAGGTGATGATGATTTTAATATGGAATTGACTAAAGCAAGAATTCAAAAAATAAAAGATTTTTTAAAAGTAAAAGGTGTAAAAGACAACCGAATAATTGCAAAGGCTTACGGAGAAACCAAACCCATAAACAAATGTACTAATAAAGTAAAATGTACTAATAAAGAATATTTAAAAAACAGAAGAACAACATTTCAAGTAAAATAACAACTAACAACAAATTAAATAAGGGAAAAAATGAAAAAAATTTTATACATTGTGATATTATTAACAAGCATTTTAGTTTTAAATGCTCAAGAAGATTTAAAAAATTACGACGTTAAAGGAATTTATGCAAATAGCCGAAACTTAGATTTTGGTACAACTTTTTACGGAAAGGACAAAGTAGTCTTTTCCTCACAATCTGGTAGATTATTAAATTTATATATTGGTAATATTGAAAATAAAGATATCCGTAGAATCCGCCTTTTTTCAAGATCAAGAATTAAAAACACCCACGAATCAAATGTGGCTTTTACCAACGATTTAAAAACCATTTATTTCTCACGAAGTACTTACGGAAAAGAAAAAGGTGGTAAAACAATTGTAGTAAGTAGAATTAAAATTTTTAAGGCAACTATTGACAGCAAAGGTAACTGGATTAACGAACAGCCAATGCCTTTTAATAGTGAAAAATACGATGTTGCACATCCAACACTAAACAAAGAAAACACAAAATTGTATTTCACATCTAATATGCCAGGAACTTTTGGCGATAACGATATTTTTGTGGTAGATATTAATCCTGACGGAACGTATTCAGAGCCTCAAAATTTAGGACCAAATGTAAACACTTCAGGCAAAGAAATGTTTCCGTTTATATCAGGTGATGATTTTTTATATTTCTCTTCAACAGGTCATAAAAATAATTTAGGAGGCTTAGATGTGTATCGTGTACAAGTAAACTCTCAAGGTGTTTCAAAGGCAGTTCATCTAAATATACCAATTATCAGTAAAGCAGATGATTTCTCATACGTTTATAACAATAATGTAAAAATTGGTTTTTTCTCATCTAACCGAAGCGGTGGTATGGGAATGGACGATATATACATATTTACCGAAAAATCTCCTAAAGAAGAACCAAAAAAAGAGGTAAAGCCAACCATACCATGTTCGCAAAAAATAACAGGTAAAGTTTTTATAAACGCTACTAAAAAAATAATTCCGTTAGTAGAAATCGTATTAATGGATAATAAAGGAAAATCAATTAAAAATACTAAATCTAAAGCAGACGGAAGCTATGCTTTTATAAACCTAAAATGTAACAATACCTATTTTTTAGAAGCTAAAAAAGACGGTTTTAGTTCTTTCTCAAAAACGGTTAAAACACCAAATAAAACTGCAGTAAATGATACACCTTTATACTTAGTAAAAGATAAAGAAACAAAACCAAAACCAACCAATATACGTATTGGTAGAGTTGATTTTAATTATAACGAATCTAAAATTTTAAAGCGATATGCTTACGAACTAGACTTAGCAATAAAAGTACTCAAAAAAAATCCTAATTTAATAATCGAATTCGAATCGCATACCGATAGTAGAGCAGAAGATGAATTTAATATGCAATTAACCGAAGAAAGAATCGAAGCAATAAAAGAATATATGGGTTTTAAAGGAATACAGTCAAATCGCATAAAAGGAACCGCTTATGGCGAAACAAAACCGCTTAATAAATGTGTAAATGGCTCCGATTGTACAGAAGAAGAATATTTAATAAATAGACGAACTACTTTTGTAATTAAAGAAAAAAAATAAAACAAATTCCCTCATAAAAAATAGAAAAATGAAAAAAATAATTCTTTATCTACTATTTATTTTTATAAGTTTTGGATATGCACAACAGCAAACAGAACGGTTTATAATTAAAAACTTAAAAATTAATAATCCATATCAAAATTTTGGTACTTCGTATAAAGGTTTAAACCGTATTATTTACTCTTCACAAGATAGCAAAAATTCATTGCTTGATTTGTACGAAGGAACGATAGCTAGAGATGGTGAAATAATTAATGTAAAAAAATTAGAAGGATTAAATACCAAGTCCAATGAATCGAATATTATTTTTACCAAAGATGGTAAAACCGTATATTTTACCAGAAGTTTATATGGTAAAAAAAACACCCTTAAAACTAAACAAGATAAACTAGCAACCATTGCTATTTTTAAAGCAGATGTAGCTGGAAACGGAAAATGGTCAAACATTACAGCATTACCTTTTAACGGAAATTACGATGTTGGGCATCCTACTTTAAATTACGACGAAAGCAAACTATACTTTACCTCAAATATGCCAGGAACACTTGGTAAAACCGATATTTTTGTAGTAGATATACACAAAGACGGTACATTTGGCACACCAAAAAATATGGGTCCAAAAGTAAACTCAAAATATAAAGAAATGTTTCCGAATATAAATAAAGACAACGTATTATATTTTTCATCTAATAGAACAGACGAGAGTTACGGAGGTTTGGATATTTTTGCAGTACGTATTTACGAAAATGGCGATGTTTCCGAAAGATTACACCTAGAACCTCCAATCAATAGTATTGCAGATGATTTAAGTTATATTTTTGACGATGTAAAAAAACAAGGGTATTTTTCTTCCAATAGAATACGTGGCGTAGGTAGTGATGATATTTATTTCTTTACCGAAACAAGACCATTATTATTCGATTGCTACCAAGAAATAACAGGAACTGTTACCGATTTGCAATACCAAAAACCAATGGCAAATACCGAAGTAATTTTAAACGATGCAAACGGAATTTTAATTGAAAAAGTAAGCACTAAAAAAGATGGAAAATTTTCGTTTAAAGATGCCGTTTGTGATACACCATATCAGTTATTAGCAAAAAAAAGACATTATTCCGAAGTTTTAAAAAATTTCACGACAAGACCAAAACACGACGGACAAACCTTAATGAATATAGAATTATCGGATAGTTTTATTGTAAAACGCAGAGGAAAACGAATGCTAAATATCGATGTGATAAATTTTGATTACAACAGTGCTGCAATTAGACCAGATGCAGCAAACCAATTAGATAGAGTAGTAAATACTATGAATCGATATCCGAAAATGGTAATCGAACTAGGTACGCATACCGATTCAAGAGGTAGAAATTTATACAATTTGGTTTTGTCTAACAAAAGAGCAAAATCCGTAATTAAATACATTATAGAACATGGTATTTCACCTGATAGAATTTCTGGTAAAGGTTATGGTGAAAAACACTTACTAAATCATTGTAAAGATGGTGTAAAATGTACCGAAAAAGAACACGAAGTAAATCGTCGAAGTGAATTTGTAATTGTTAAAATGTAAATTAGCACTTTTTTAACCTTTAAATTGTTTTAAAAGTAATATTTTTGCCTTGTGTCTAAAAAGAATAAAAAAAGCAAATTACGACAAAAGCTAGTGGATAAATATCGTTTAGTAATACTAAACGAAAACACCTTAGAAGAACGACTATCTTTTAAAATTAATCGCTTAAATGTTTACGTTTTAAGCGGTTTGTTTGCTATTACTGTAATCATACTTACAACATTGTTAATAGCTTTTTCACCTTTAAAAGAATACATTCCTGGCTATTCTTCTACCAAACTTAAAAAAACAGCAATTAAATTGGAAGAAGAAGTTTCTTTATACAAAAAGAAATTAGATGAAAACGAAATCTATATTCAAAATATAAAAAACATCCTTTCTGGAAATATAAAAACTACTGATTTAAAAAAAGATTCTTTAAAAAGCACCATTTCTTTAGAAGATATTAATGTCCAAGCTACTCCAGAAGAAACTGAATTTAGAGAAAAAATAGAAGAAAAAGATAAATATTCTATTTTTGAAAAAGCAACCAAAAAAACCGAAATCGTATTTTTTGCTCCTCTAAAAGGAAAAGTAACCCAAAATTTTAGTCCTAAAGATAAACATTTAGCAATAGATATTGCAGTGCCAAAAGACACACCAGTAAAAGCAATTGCCGATGCAACCGTTGTATTTGCAGGATTTACAGCAGACACAGGATACGTTATTATTTTAGAACATAAGCAAGGCTATTTATCGGTTTACAAACACAATCAAAATTTATTTAAAGAACAAGGTGAACTGGTTAAATCAGGTGAAGTCATCGCAACAGCAGGTAATACAGGTCATCTAACCAGCGGAACGCATTTACATTTTGAACTCTGGAGTGATGGCTACCAAATTGATCCAACAAAATTTATCGAGTTTGAATAAATAGTTGATTGTGCATATTTTAGTGAAATAGTAGAAAAATCAGTTTTAATAATTTCTAACCACAATACAATCCAAACCAGTGATTAAAAAAATACTAGCCAAATTATACGCAAAAAAAATTGCAAAAGACATCCAAAAATGGGCAAACAATCCTATTGAAACCCAAGAAAAAGTCTTTCAAAATTTAATTCACAATGCTTCAAATACCGTGTTTGCTAAAGACCATAATTTTAAACAAATTGAAACGTATTCCGATTTTAAAAAAAATGTTCCTGTACGAGATTACGAAGCCTTAAAGCCATATATCGAACAAATTAAACAAGGTAAAGAAAACATACTTTGGCAAGGAAAACCCATATATTTTGCAAAAACATCAGGCACAACTTCTGGTGCAAAATACATTCCGATTACCAAAGAATCGATGCCTTTTCATATTCAAGCAGCAAAACAAGCATTGCTTTTATATATACATAAAACAGGAAATGCCGATTTTGTAAACGGAAAAATGATTTTTTTGCAAGGTAGTCCTGTTTTAGATAAGCATAACGACATAAAAACTGGTAGATTAAGCGGAATTGTAGCACATTTTGTACCTAAATACCTGCAAAAAAACCGAATGCCTAGTTGGGAAACCAATTGTATTGAAGATTGGGAAACCAAAGTAAATGCTATTGTTAAAGAAACCTACAACCAAAATATGACGCTAATTAGCGGTATTCCGTCTTGGGTACAAATGTATTTTGAAAAATTAATCGAAAAATCTAATAAAAAAGTAGGCGAACTTTTTCCTAATTTTAATCTTTTCGTTTACGGAGGCGTTAATTACGAACCATATCGTGCAAAAATGGAAAACCTTATCGGAAGAAAGGTCGATTCCATAGAACTTTTTCCTGCAAGTGAAGGATTTTTTGCCTTTCAAGATACACAAAACGAAAAAGGAATGCTACTGTTATTAAACAGTGGTATTTTTTACGAATTTATTCCAGCAGCCGAATTTTATACCGAAAATCCAACAAGAATAACTATAAAAGATGTAAAAATAGGTGTAAATTATGTATTAATCATTTCTACAAATGCAGGACTTTGGGCTTATAATATTGGCGATACCGTTCAATTTACTTCATTAAAACCATATCGTGTAATTGTTTCTGG
>CAYOWM010000066.1:0-7166 GCA_964407635.1 uncultured Flavobacteriaceae bacterium | reverse complement strand
AAATTTCTTTATTGAATTGTTTTGCTGGTCTAATCCCCAACTTTTATAACTGACCAAAATAATTAAACCTTAAATCCGCAAAAGCTTTTCGTAACGAAAAGCTTTTGCGGATTTATATGGTTTTAAAAAATTCCTAAACAAACTGTTTCGAAACTTTTTCGGCTTTTCTGTTTTCGGAATAATCGTAAAATCCTTCGCCTGATTTTACGCCTAGTTTTCCTGCTTGTACCATATTTACTAATAACGGACAAGGTGCGTATTTTGGATTTTTAAAACCGTCGTACATTACATTTAAAATGGATAAACAAACGTCTAAACCAATAAAATCTGCTAACTGTAATGGTCCCATCGGATGTCCCATACCCAATTTCATTACATTATCAATTTCGTAAACTCCTGCTACTCCGTTGTACAATGTTTCCACAGCTTCGTTAATCATTGGCATTAAAATACGATTAGCTACAAAACCTGGATAATCGTTTACTTCTAACGGAATTTTATGTAGTTTTTTTGCTAATTCCATTATTGTTTTGGTAACGATATCGCTTGTATTATAACCACGAATAATTTCTACTAATTTCATAATCGGAACAGGATTCATAAAATGCATTCCTATTACTTTATCTGGTCTATTTGTAGCACTAGCTATTTTTGTAATGGAAATGGAAGAGGTATTGGTTGCCAAAATTGCTTCCGCTTTAGCGTTTTCGTCTATTGTTTTAAAAATTTGCAGCTTTAAGGCTTCATTTTCTGTTGCAGCTTCTACAACTAAATCTACATTTTTTACTCCTGTTGCAATATCGGTAAATGTAGTAATATTGTTTAAGGTGTTTGTTTTAACTTCCTCCGTTATTTTTAATTTAACCAATAATCTATCTAGGTTTTTGGTAATGGTTGCAATTCCTTTTTCTAAAGAAGTTTGTGAAATATCAATTAAATTTACTTCAAATCCATTTTGTGCAAATACGTGAGCAATTCCGTTTCCCATTGTTCCTGCTCCGATAACAGCTATTTTATTCATTGTATTATTTTTTAAAAATTATCAATTATTTGTTGTGCAACTAGTAGTGCTTCTGTTCCATCATAAAGCGTTACTACTGGTTTTGTATTATTATTTATTGCATCGGCAAAAGTTTCTAGCTCGTCTAATATTGCATTATTAGATTCGATTGTTGGATTTTCAAAATAGATTTGTTTTTTTACGCCTTCGGCATTTTGTAAAATCATTGCAAATTCATCTACCTTTTTAGGTACATCTTTCATCCGAACGACCTCACTTTTCTTTTCTAAAAAATCTACTGAGATGTACGCATCTTTCTGAAAAAATCTACTTTTACGCATATTTTTCATAGAAATTCTACTTGCTGTAAAATTGGCAACGCAACCATTTTCAAATTCTATACGTGCATTGGCAATATCTGGTGTTTCGCTAATTACACTAACACCACTTGCGTGAACACTTTTTACTTTTGATTTTACTACACTTAATACAATATCAATATCGTGAATCATCAAATCTAAAACTACAGGCACATCCGTACCTCTTGGATTAAATTCTGCCAAACGATGGCATTCGATAAACATTGGCTGATTAATTACATTTTTTACAGCTATAAAAGCAGGATTGAAACGTTCTACATGACCAACTTGTCCTTTCACTTGGTGTTCTGCAACCATTTCTCTAAGTAAAATTGCCTCTTGAACGGTTTTAGTAATTGGTTTTTCAATAAAAATGTGTTTTCCTTTACTAACTGCCTCTTTTGCACAATCAAAATGCGATAAAGTAGGAGTTACAATATCTACAACATCAACTGCATCAATCAATTCTGTTATAGTTGCAAAGGATGTATAACCAAATTCTGTCTCTATTTTTTTTGCATTTTTTGCATTGGCATCATAAAATCCAACTAATTGATATTTAGAGGATTGCTTTGCTAATTTTAAATGAATTTTCCCTAGATGACCAGCACCTAAAACGCCTATTTTTAACATATAAAAAATTTTCTCAAAGATACAAAAAAAGTTTAATCGTGTTTGTGCATTTTTATCTATTTTTGAATTATGAAAGATTTGCCAAAACATCAAGGTTTACGAAATAGATTAGTACAAATATTAAAAGATAAAGGAATTAAAGATACTAAGGTACTAGATGCCATTGGTAGCATACCAAGACATTTGTTTTTAGATTCTAGTTTTTTAGATTTTGCATATCAAAACAAAGCCTTTCCTATCGGAGCAAATCAAACCATTTCACATCCATATACCGTAGCATTTCAAAGTGAATTATTACAAGTAAAACCAAAGGATAAAATTTTAGAAATTGGCACAGGTTCTGGTTATCAAACTGCTGTTTTAATAGTATTAAAAGCCGAAGTTTACAGTATTGAACGGCAAAAAGAATTGCATATAAAAGCAAAAAAAGAATTACCAAAATTAGGTTATTTAGCTAAAAAATTAATTTATGGTGATGGTTATATTGGTTTAAAAGAACAAGCTCCTTTTGATGGCATACTCGTTACTGCAGGAGCACCTTTTGTTCCGAAAGCTTTATTAGCTCAATTAAAAATTGGTGGTAGATTGGTTATTCCTGTTGGCAATGAAAAACAAATTATGACTTTATTTATACGAAAAAGTAGTAAAGAGTTTGAAAAACACGAATTTGATGAATTTTCCTTTGTTCCGTTTTTAGAAAACACAGCAAAGTAATGATAAATTATATTTTGGTTAATCCTGTTTGTTAAGCTTTTTTATTTCTTTTGTATAGCGTCGTAAAAAAGCTAATTCTTTTATATATGGTAGTAGTTTAGGATTTTCTAAACCTAATTGTTGCTTATTGGTTTTGGCAATTTTTGTAATTACTTCCCAATTTTTTTTAATTTCTTTTAAAGCAGCAAAATAACTCGCATTTTTTGCAGTTGCATCGTAAATATGCGTAGGTTCGGCAATGATGCCATTTATTTCTAAAATTTTAAAATTTTCACCTTTTAGCAATTCTTCAAAAGTTTGGTATTTAATATCTAATCTGCCAAAAAACCAACCATTAATTTTGGTACTTAAAGCATCAAAAGTTTTTTCTAGCTCTTGTGTTATTAAATGATTTCCATTTAAAAATTCGGTGCCTTTTGAATGGTTTCCGATAACAGATAAGGTTATTTTTTTATTCAAATCAATTATTGTATTCATATTGTTTACATGAATTTTTTTAAATAAATCGTAATACAAAAAAGCTCTTGAATCTGCCAAAATTAATTCCGATAGTGTTGCTTTTCCATCACCTACAACGGTTAAGAATTTTTTTAAGGTTATAGAGGTTATTTTTCCTGTTTTTTCGTTTGGCAAACGGTAGTAAAAAATGCCACATTCTTTCGGAAAAGAAATGAATTCTTGTAAAATAATGGCAATAGAATTATTTTTATCTAAATATGTTTTTAATGCATTTTCGGAATTTATTTTTTTAACCAAAAGACCTCTAAATCCTAAATCTGGCTTTGCTATTAACGGAAACAGTATTCCTTCATTTTTTAATTTTTCTAAAACTATTTTTAAAGGTGTTGGTGCATTTAATAAGATAGATTTCGGACGGTATTTTTTAGGAACTAATTGTATGGTTTTGTACTTAGATTCTGTTCCATTACCTGAATAACGAATTGCAGGATTAGTCAACAAAAAAAATGTAAAACTCTTGTTTTTAACCGATTGATACAAATAATAAGGAACTAAAGGCAAATAATACATAAATGTTGGCCAGTGTTCCCATTGTGTTAATTTAGTTATTTTAGCTTTTAATTGCATTATTTTTCAAATAAATAATCTAGTAAATTTTTAATTCCTAAAATCATTAATCCGATAGCAAAAAGACCAATTATAAATCCAATTGGTACTAAAAAATAGCCTAATATTTCTCTATTTCGGTTGATTGCTCTAAAGCCTAAAAACATAAAAAATGGTGCTAAAAACAATAATGGTAAAGTTATGGAAAGGTATTTAATTCCTTTTTTCAATTTTAATTTTGTATCATTCATTGGTATAATTATTTATTGCATTTCGTACACTTCCGTATTGTAATAATAATTTTTTAGCCAAAATAGAATTTACACCTAAAGCATTCTGTATCATTTTAGTACCTCTAACTATCAGTTTATCGTTACTAAGTTGCATATCTATCATTTTATTTCCTTTTACTTTGCCTAATTGTATCATTACAGAAGTGGAAATCATATTTAAAATCATTTTTTGAGCAGTTCCTGCTTTCATTCTAGAACTTCCTGTAACAAATTCTGGTCCTACAACACAAACAATAGGAAATTTTGCCTCTTTATGCAAAGGAGAATTTTCATTCATTGTAATACACGAAGTTGTTATCTGGCTTTCATTACATTTTTTTATAGTAGAAACGACATAAGGCGTTGTTCCTGATGCTGCAATTCCGATAACTACATCTTTATTTGTTATATTGTACTCTTGTAAATCTTTCCAACCTTGTTCCGTAGAATCCTCTGCATTTTCCACAGCTTTTCGGATGGCTTTATCGCCACCTGCGATTAATCCTATAACCATATTATCTGGTACTCCAAAAGTTGGAGGACATTCGCTTGCATCTAAAATACCAAGTCTGCCACTAGTTCCTGCTCCGATATAAAACAGCCTTCCTCCTACTTTCATTTTAGCAACAATTTGCAGTACTATTTTTTCAATTTGCGGAATTATTTTTTCAACCGCTAAAGCAACTTTTTTATCTTCCTTATTGATATTTAGCAACAATTCTTTTACTTCCATTTTTTCCAAATGGTTATAATTAGAATCTTGTTCGGTTATTTTAATAAATGTATTCATTAGCGAAAAATAGTCTGCTTTCTATCTGGTCCAACCGAAACAATTTTAATAGGAACACCAACAAAATTCTCAATCATATTGATATATATTTTAAGATTTTCTGGTAAATCATTGTAATTTGTAGCCTTAGTAATATCTTTTTGCCAACCTGCATAATCGGTATAAATTGGTTGTACATTTTCGGCTTCAATAGTATATGGGAAATGTGCAATTTCTTGTCCTTTATACAAATAACTCTTAGCTACTTTTAAGGTATCAAAACCTGATAAAACATCGGATTTCATCATTGCCAATTGTGTAACACCATTTATTTCTACTGCATATTTTAAAGCCACTAAATCTAACCATCCGCAACGTCTTGGTCTGCCTGTTGTTGCTCCGAATTCATTTCCAATTTTAGCCATTCGTTTTCCGTTTTGATCAAACAATTCCGTAGGGAAAGGACCTGAACCAACACGTGTAACATAGGCTTTAAAAATACCAAATCCGTTACCAATTTTATTAGGAGCAACACCAAGACCTGTACAAGCTCCTGCTGCGGTTGTATTAGACGAAGTTACGAAAGGATATGTACCAAAATCAATATCTAAAAGTGAACCTTGAGCACCTTCAGCAAGTATAGTTTTACCATTTTTTATTGCTTGATTTATGTAAAATTCGCTATCAATAAATTGTAGTTTTTTTAAAGTTTGGATACCTTTAAAAAATTCTTTTTCTAATTCTGCTAGATCAAATTGAATATCTACATCAAAAAAAGATAGCATTTTAAGATGTTTTTGTGTTAAAGCATTGTATTTTTCTTTCCAATTATCCAGTTCAAAATCGCCAATTCTAAAACCATTTCTACCTGTTTTATCCATATATGTTGGTCCAATTCCTTTTAAAGTTGAACCAATTTTAGCTTTCCCTTTTGCAGTTTCGCTTGCTGCATCAAGCAAACGATGGGTTGGCAAAATAACGTGTGCTTTACGTGAAAGTAATAATTTTTCTTGAAAATTGATATTGTATTGTGAAAGATTATCTATTTCCTTTTTAAAGATAACAGGATCGATAACAACACCGTTACCAACGATGTTTATTGCCTTTTTATGAAAAATACCTGATGGAATAGTGTGTAAAACATGTTTATTTCCATCGAAAATTAGTGTATGACCTGCATTTGGTCCTCCTTGAAAACGAGCAATAATATCGTAATTTTTCGTTAAAACATCTACGATTTTACCTTTTCCTTCGTCTCCCCATTGTAAGCCTAATAATAAATCTACCATTGTGTTGTGTCGTTTTGTAGTTAAAATTTATGGTGTTATTTAGTCGTATTTTTTATACCGTAAAAATATAGCGAATGGTTTGTAATGGTTATATCAAAAACCTCTTCAATTGTTTTTTTTATGGTTTGGATTCTCGGGTCGCAAAATTCAAAAACTTCACCAGTATCGGTAAGTATTATATGGTCGTGTTGTTTGTCAAAATAGGATTTTTCGTAATGTGCTTGATTTTGACCAAATTGGTGTTTCCTAACTAAGTTTGCTTCTAAAAGTAATTCTATTGTGTTATATAGTGTTGCTCTACTCACACGATAGTTTTTTTCTTTCATGTATTTATAAAGCGATTCTATATCAAAATGTTCGCTATGGTTGTAAATTTCTTCAAGTATTGCGTAACGTTCAGGTGTTTTACGGTGGTTATTATCTTCTAAAAATAAAGTAAAAACATTTTTTACAATTTCTTGATTTTTATCTACGTTCATAGTTTGCTTTTAAAAAAACAAATTTACAAGTTATATTAGCTTATTTGCATATTAATTATTAAAAAGATTAACAAGTTTTGAACATTTTATTTAGTCATTCCTTACGAAGTCAAAATTTAAAAACATAATTTTGCTTAAAAAATGGAATTTTAAATACGTAAATATTTTTTCAAGTTCCAACCAATTGCTACTAAAAAAGCATTGATTTGTGATGAATTTTTACTAAAAGATCTAATTATTACATTTCACAATTACCTATATTCAAAGTTTATGTGATATAAAATTAAAGCGAGAATTTTTCATATTTATTTAAAGAATAAAACACATTCCTGTAAAAAATGCCACTTCTGAGTTGATGTTTTGCGCAAAGCAAACATATCCCATTAAAATAGCATAAAGAGTGAATATTGGTTTTTTCATAATTTGTAGTTTTATCTTTGCAAAGAACACATACTTGAAAGAATAAGACTATCACTATTCTTGCATTTTTGGTGTTTTTTATTGATTTTTAGTAAAGGTAATCAAAACCTACCTCCAAAAATATTAAAATGTATAGATGGTAGGTACTAATGTATAAATGGTATGA
>CAYOWM010000065.1:0-7192 GCA_964407635.1 uncultured Flavobacteriaceae bacterium | reverse complement strand
CTTGAAGTATATGGATTTCCGTTTTCTACTTCTTTTTGGATGTATTTTAGGTACTCTTTTACACCTTTAGGGAAATGTACATAATTGGCTTCGTTTATCGAATAGATATTTCCTTTTTTAGGAAACGTCATTTTAGGATGCGATAAATAATATGTGCCTAAGGCAGGATTTAAGGTAAAACCATTTACACCAGAACCAGTTGTATAAACAAGCATAGTTGATGTGCCATATACAATGTATCCAGCTGCAACTTGTTTGTTTCCTTCTTGTAAAAAGTCGTCTATGGTAACAGGTTGTCCTTTAGGGGAAATACGTTCGTAAACCGAAAAAATGGTACCAACCGAAACATTAACATCTATATTTGATGAACCGTCTAAGGGATCCATTAATAAAATATATTTATTAGTATTTGCTTTGTTTCCTCCTTCTATAACGATAAAATCATCCTCTTCTTCACTAGCAATTCCGCATACAATTTCACGATTAATTAAGGTTTCTTTAAATTTTTCGTTGGCATAGACATCTAATTTTTGTTGCTGTTCACCTTGAATGTTTGTTTCGCCAGCAGCACCTAAAATATCGACTAGTCCTGCTTTGTTAACCTCGTGATTTACTACTTTTGCAGCAAGCCTAATTGCATTGAGAAGTCTAGATAATTCACCTGATGAGCCTTGAAATTCAATTTGATTGTTGATAATAAATTCACCTAATGTGGTATTTTTTTTCATGGAAATGCTATTTTCAAGTGCAAATATCGTTATTTTTGTGAAATAATAATTAGATATTTTTAAGATTATGGAATTATTGATTCGTGAAGGAGAATCTAAAGACATGGCATCTGTTGCCGAATTGTTAGAGGAATTGGCAATTTTTAAAAATGTAAGTAATGCTTCGTTAACTTTTTACGATTTAATTCGTGATGGGTTTTCGAACAAACCTAAATTTCAAATTTTTGTAGCAATAGATCAAAAAAAAGAGATTATAATTGGTTTTTTAGTATTTTATAAAGCCTATTCTATAAAAGGAAAATCTTTGGTGTTAGAAGATACTTTTGTATCGCCAGATTATCATGGTAAAGGTATTGGATTAACCTTATTCTCTAAATTTTTTGAATATGCAAATGAACTCAATGTAAACGTTTTAGAATGGACACTTCGCGATAATTTTCCGAGTTTGCGAGAATTGTATTTACGAGCAGGAGCAAAAATATTAGAGGATATTGTTATTTATAGAATTTTTAAAAAAGAACTTGCAGCAATAACCGAAGGAAATTTTGTTTTAGAATCCGATTTTTATAAAATCCGAGAAGCCACTATGCAAGATATGCCAAATATACTAGACTTGATTGATGAATTATGTGCATATAAACAAATAGAAAATACATTAACAGTATATGATTTGATACGAGATAGTTTTGGCTCTAATTCGTGGTTTAAAGCTTTTGTGGTTGAAATTGAAAAGGAAGTAGTTGGTTTTTTGATATATCATCCAGCATATTCTTGTTTTCATGGTGAAGCTGCAATTGTAGATACCGTTTATATCCAAGAAAAATATCGTGGACTAGGTTTAGCAAAAATGCTATATTACGGTTTTTTTAAATATGCACACGATAATAATTATAATAGAATATCCCAAAAATTGATTAACCAAGGTGAAAAAACCATTAAAAGTGCCGAATTTTTTGGTGGCAGAATTGTTGAAGGGTTAAAAATTGTGAATATTACCAAAGAAGCATTAGATAAATTTGTAAATAGATAGATAATGTTAAAAATACGAAAAGCTAAAAAACAAGATATGTCAAAAGTTTTGTTGTTAATTAAAGAATTGGCAACTTTTGAAAAAGAACCTAAGGCAGTAGTAATTGACGAAAACTATTTAATAGAATTTGGTTTTTCTGAAAATCCATCTTTTTTTACCTATATAGCAGAATATGATAATGAAATTGCAGGAATGGCATTATTCTATTACCGATTTTCTACTTGGAAAGGACAAACAATTCATTTAGAGGATTTAATAGTTAAGCAAAATAAACGAAATTTAGGAATTGGTAAAGCATTATACAACGAAGTACTAAAATTTGCAGCTGTAAAAAAAGTGAAACGAGTAGAATGGGTTGTTTTAGATTGGAATACCAATGCCATACAGTTTTACCAAAAAACAGGAGCAAAAGTATTAAACGATTGGCGAACCGTTCAAATGGATGAAAAAGGACTTAAATTGTATTTAGAAACTTTGTAAAATGAAGGTGTATAAATTTGGTGGAGCATCGGTAAAAGATGTAAAAAGTATTGAAAATTTTGTTAAAATTGTATCGCAATTTAAAACAAAAAAATGCCTAATTGTGGTTTCTGCAATGGGAAAAATGACCAATGCTTTTGAGGAAATTGTCGATGCATATTTTAAAAATACATCTATACTTTCCGATAAAATAGCATGTACTAAGGAATACCATTTTGCAATATTAAATGAATTATTTATAGATAAAGAGCAGTCTATTTTTGATGAAATTTTACAGATTTATATGCAAATTTCAGGTTTTTTAGCAACAAATACTACTAAAGACTATAATTATGTTTATGACCAAGTAGTTAGTAATGCCGAAATTATTTCTACCAAAATTTTAAGCCATTATTTAAAAGTCAAAAATGTAGAAAATAGTTGGTTGGATGCACGAGAATATATAAAAACCGATACAAATTATCGCAGAGCAAATGTAGATTTTGAGCAAACAAAAATAACTATTAAACCTATAAATACAAATGCAATTTATATAACACAAGGTTTTATTGCAAGTGCAGAATCTAAAAAAACAACTACTTTAGGTAGAGAAGGTTCGGATTATTCTGCTGCGATTTTTGCATCTTGTTTACAAGCAGAAAGTCTTACTATTTTTAAAGATGTTGCAGGAGTTTTAAATGCCGATCCTAAATGGTTTGAGGATACCATTCTTTTAGAAAAAATTTCGTACAAAGAAGCGATTGAAATGGCTTTTTACGGAGCTTCAGTGATACATCCTAAAACTATTCAGCCTTTAAAAAATGCAACTATTCCATTGTATGTCAAATCGTTTATTAACCCTAAATTAAAAGGTACAGTTATTAAAAATGATATAAAAATGCATCCGAAAGTACCTTGCTTTATCGAAAAAAAAGCACAAATTTTACTATCCATTACCACAAAAGATTTTTCGTTTATTGATGAAAAAAATATTAGCGAAATATTCGGATTAATGCATACATTTAGATTAAAAGCAAATTTAATTCAAAATACAGCAATTAGTTTTACAATTTGTTTGGAAGATGTTTTTAATACGTTTTCAAAATTTTTAAAACAATTGCAAGTAAATTACAAAGGAAAGTATAATAACGATGTTAAATTGCTAACCATAAGGCATTTTACAGCAAATTCAATAGCTGAAATAGAAAAAAATAACAACGTTTTATTAAAACAAACTACACGAGAAACCGTTCAATTTATAGTTAAATAGTATATTTGCTGTTAATATTTTTATAAAATAAAACAAAATCATAAAATGGGATTAGTAAATTCAAAGGAAATAGCAAAGACACTACACATGGATAAATATGGTGTGTTTGGTACTTTTTTGGGTTGGTCGCTACTAAAAATATTGCGAATTTCTCGATTAAATAAAATTTACGATAAGCACAAAAATAAAAGCGATTTAGATTTTTTAAATGCTATTTTAAACGAAGTAGAAATACAATTTGAAATTCCAGAAAATGATTTAAAACGGATACCAAAAGACAAAGCGTTTATTACCGTTTCGAATCATCCGTTAGGAGGAATTGATGGTATTTTATTGTTAAAATTACTATTAGAAAAAAGAGCAGATTATAAAATAATTGCAAACTTTTTACTACAGCGTATCGAACCATTAAAACCCTATGTTTTAGCTGTAAATCCCTTTGAAGATAGAAAAGATGCAAAATCAAGTGTTGCAGGAATTAAAGCAGCGTTACAACATTTACAAAACGGCCATCCGTTAGGTATTTTTCCTGCTGGTGAAGTATCTACTTATAAAGACGATAAAATTGTAGTAGATAAACCTTGGGAAATAGGAGCCGTAAAACTCATAAAAAAAGCTAAAGTACCTGTAATACCTATTTATTTTCACGCAAAAAACAGCCGATTTTTTTACCTTTTATCCAAACTTGGCGATTCGTTTAGAACAGCAAAATTACCTTCCGAATTACTAAACCAACGCAATCGTGTTATAAAAGTGCGTATTGGAAAACCTATTTGGTTAAAAGAACAAGACGAATATCCAAATATAGCGAATTTTAATCAGTTTTTGCGTAAAAAAACCTATATGCTGGCAAATTCTTTTGAAGATCATAACAAAAAAATTACCTCAAAATTAAAACCAGTACGTAATCCTAAAAAAATTATCGATGCTGTTGAACCTAAAAAAATTGAAACAGAAATTAATAAACTTAACGGAAGCGATGCGAAATTGTTACAAAGTAAAGGATATGAAGTCTATTTAACTTCCATGCAAAAATCACCAAATATTCTCAGAGAAATTGGCAGGTTGCGAGAAATTACGTTTCGTGAAATTGGCGAAGGAACAAACAAAGAAATTGATTTAGATAAATACGATAAATTTTATAAACATCTTTTTTTATGGGATGCCGAAAACAAAAAAATTGTCGGAGCATATCGTATGGGAATCGGAAAAGAAATTTTTTCCAATTATGGAATAGATGGTTTTTATATCAATACTTTATTCCGAATTGAACCAGAATTAAATAATATGATGCAACAAACCATTGAAATGGGAAGAGCATTTGTAGCAAAAGCATACCAACAAAAACCAATGCCATTATTTTTATTATGGAAAGGAATTATACACGTAACATTACGTTATCCAGACCATAAATTTTTGCTTGGAGGTGTTAGTATAAGCAACCAATTTTCCGAATTTTCAAAATCGTTAATGATTGAGTTTATGACCTCACATTATTACGATCCGTATGTAGCACAATACATTAGACCAAAAAAAGAATACAAAGTAAAATTAAAAGATGCAGATAAAGACTTTGTTTTTGATAGCGTAAAGTCCGATATGAAAAAATTTGATAAAATCATTGACGAAATAGAACCAGATGGTTTGCGAATTCCTGTTTTGTTAAAGAAATATATCAAACAGAATTGTAAATTGGTTGCTTTTAATGTCGATCCAAAGTTTAACAATGCTATTGATGGATTAATTTACGTTAGAATTGCCGATTTGCCAGAAGAAACCGTAAAACCAGTTCTAGAAGAATACCAAGCAGAGTTAGAAGCAAGACTTAATACAAACAAACAAAATGGAAAATAAACCAAAAATAGCCGTTTTTGGAGGTGGAAGTTGGGCAACCGCAATCGTAAAAATGCTCTGCGAAAACCTAAGCGAAGTTGGTTGGTATATGCGTAGCGATTACGCTATTGAATACATTAAACAAAACGGTCATAATCCCAAATATATTAGTGCAGCAGAATTTGATGCAAAGCAATTAAAAATGTCTAGCGATATTAACGAATTAATTGCTTATGCAGACTACCTAATTTTTGCCATACCTTCCGCATTTGTGAAAAGCGAATTAGACAAAATAAACATTTCTTTAGAAAAAAAAGTGGTTTTTTCTGCAATTAAAGGAATTATTCCCGAAAGTGGTATGCTCGTTGGATTACATTTTAACAAGTATTTTAATGTAGCTTTCGATAAAATCGGAGTAATAACTGGTCCTTGTCATGCCGAAGAGGTAGCAATGGAACGCTTATCGTACTTAACCGTTGCTTGTAAAGATCAAAATCTTGCCAAAAGTATGGCAACTTCATTAAATAGTAAATTTATAAAAACGAAACTATCCGATGATGTTGTCGGAACGGAATATGCAGCAATGCTAAAAAACATTTATGCAATTGCCGCAGGAATTGCTCACGGATTGGGATATGGCGATAATTTTCAAGCGGTTTTAATGAGTAATGCTATTCGTGAAATGAAGCGTTTTGTTAAAAAAGAACAAAAAATGAAACGAAATATCAATAATTCCGCATATTTGGGCGATTTATTGGTTACTGGATATTCCGTTTTTAGCCGAAACCGAATGTTTGGAAATATGATTGGTAAAGGCTATACCGTAAAATCGGCAATGATGGAAATGTCTATGGTTGCCGAAGGGTATTATGCAACAAAAAGTGCGTTTGAAATTAATAAAAAAAATAAAGCACGAACACCAATTTTAGATACCGTTTTTGCAATTTTATACAAAGAAAAATCAGCAAAAAAAGAATTTCAGAAATTAACCAGTCTAATTGATTAACCAAAATATGTATAAAATTTTAACTTTTTTATCGATTTGGTTTGTATTCTTTACCAGTTTTAGCCAAACAATACAGTTGTCCGATAAGGCACAAGTAAGCATTATAACCGTTGGTCAAGGAACAAATTTATACGATAGTTTTGGGCATAGTGCCATTCGTATAAAAGACAAAATAAACCGAATAGATGTTGTGTATAATTACGGAACATACGATTTTAATACACCAAATTTTTACACCAAATTTGCTCAAGGAAAATTGTTATACGATTTGCGTAGAGAGCCATTTTACTATTTTTTTAAAGCCTATAAAAGAGAAAACCGAAGCCTAACCGAACAAGTATTAGACTTATCAACCTTAGAAAAACAACACTATTTTAACTATTTAGAAAATAATTTAAAACCAGAAAACCGAAAATATTTATACGATTTTTTCTACGATAATTGTGCCACACGATTGCGAAAAGTAACCAACGAAGTTTTAGGTAAAAATACGATTGATTACAAAGACGAATTGTTAGCTAAAGGATATACTTTTCGAGAATTAATTCATCAAAAATTAACCATGCAAGATTGGGGAAAATTCGGAATTGATTTAGCCTTAGGTTCGGTAATTGATAAAAAAGCTCCTGTTAAAAATTATTCTTTTTTGCCAGAGTATATTCAGAAAAGTTTTGAAAATGCAGAACGGAAAAAACTAGGGATTCCATTCGTAAAAAAAACAAGTATTTTATATAAAAAACAACCAGTTGCAATACAGCAAACAAAATATTCACCAATGTTAATTTTTAGTGCTTTGTTTGTTCTAGTTTTATTAATAACAATTAAAGACTATAAAACCAATACAATTTCTAAAAAAATAGATTTTT
>CAYOWM010000064.1:0-7247 GCA_964407635.1 uncultured Flavobacteriaceae bacterium | reverse complement strand
ACGAAACTACTTAGATTTATTTTTAGAATTACCATGGAACGAATATACTGAGGATAAATTTGATCTAAAAAAAGCCAAACAAATTTTAGATAGAGATCACTTTGGATTAGATAAAGTTAAAGATCGTATTATTGAATATTTGGCAGTTTTAAAGCTAAAAAACGATATGAAATCGCCAATTTTATGCTTGTATGGTCCTCCTGGAGTTGGAAAAACATCGCTAGGAAAATCCATTGCCGAAGCTATTGGCAGAAAATATGTTAGACTTGCTCTTGGTGGTCTGCGTGATGAATCGGAAATTAGAGGACACCGAAAAACCTATATCGGAGCAATGCCAGGACGAATTATTCAGAGTTTAAAAAAAGTACAAAGTTCTAATCCTGTAATGGTTTTAGACGAAATTGATAAACTTAGCAATAGCAATCAAGGCGATCCTTCGGCAGCAATGTTAGAAGTTTTAGACCCAGAACAAAACACCAATTTTCACGATAATTTTTTAGATGTAGATTACGATTTATCTAAAGTTTTATTCATTGCAACCGCAAATAGTTTAGCTACAATTCCTTGGGCTTTACGGGATAGAATGGAAATTATCAATGTTTCTGGTTATACTGTTGAAGAAAAGATAGAAATTGCTAAACGTCATTTATTACCAAAACAAATTAAAAATCATGGTATCAAAACCAAAAACATAAAAATATCTAAAAACGTTTTAGAAAAAATAATTGTTGGTTATACCAGAGAATCTGGTGTTAGAGGTTTAGATAAAATGCTTGCAAAAACGGTTCGAAACATCGCTAAAAACATTGCTATGGAAACCGAATACGATCCTAATATTAAAGAAACCGATCTGAAAGATATTTTAGGTATTGCAAAAATGGAACGTGATAAATACGAAAATAATAACGTTGCTGGTGTAGTTACTGGTTTAGCTTGGACACAAGTTGGTGGCGATATTTTATTTATTGAATCCATTATTTCTAAAGGAAAAGGACTTTCTTTAACAGGAAACCTTGGTAAAGTAATGAAAGAATCGGCAACTATTGCCTTAGAATATATTCGTGCAAATGCTAAAGACTTAGGTATAAAAGATAAAATTTTACAAGATAATAAAGTACACATTCATGTACCTGAAGGTGCAACTCCAAAAGATGGTCCAAGTGCTGGTATTGCAATGCTAACTTCTTTAGTATCGAGCTTTACACAACGAAAAGTAAAAGCTAAATTAGCAATGACTGGCGAAATTACCCTTCGTGGAAAAGTTTTACCTGTTGGTGGAATTAAAGAAAAAATTCTAGCTGCAAAACGTGCAAATATTAAAGAGATTATCTTATGCAACCAAAACAAACAAGATATTGAGGAAATAAATCCTAAATATTTAAAAGGTTTGACTTTTCACTACGTTTCAGAAATGAAAGAAGTACTAGATATTGCTCTACTTAAACAAAAAGTGAAAAATGCTAGAAAATTGTAAAATTATTAAAAAATAAATAAGGTATTTAAAATAGTTTTATATATTTGCTACGGAATTATGAAAAATAATAACAGAAATACAAATTGGTGGTGGTTACAATCTAAACAGATATCGTAATCAAACACTGCTGTATATAAATATTAAAAAAATAAGCTTGTCGGATTACGACAAGTTTTTTTTTGTGCAAAATTTAAAGAAAATGAAAAAAGTAACCTTACACCAAAACAAACAACAAATGCTATCCGATATGCTAACTCCTGTTGGTTTATATCTTAAATTTAGGGATACATTTCACAATAGTTTTCTACTAGAAAGCTCGGATTATCATGCAAATGACAATAATTTTTCATTCATTTGCCTAGAACCAATTTGTACCTATATGGTTTCCGATAATACGATTTCTATAAAAGGATTGGAATTAGACACAAGCATACCAATCAAAAATAGAAACCAAGTAATAACCGTACTGCAAAATTTAATACATACTTTTAAAGTAAGCGATACAAATTCCGCTAACGGTTTTTTTGGCTATACAAATTACGATGCTGTACAGTATTTTGAATCCATAGATTTTAAAACACCTAAATCAAAAACGCACCAAACACCTGAAATGTATTATGCTTTATTCAAATATGTAATTCAAATTGATCATTTTAAAAATGAATTAACTATCCTTGAAAACCTGTTAGACAATCAAAAATCTACCATTGATACTATTGTAAATTTAGTGCAAAATACTACATATCCAAAATATAAATTTCAATTAAATGGAAGTGAAAACAGTACAATTACAGACACAGAATTTAAAGAATTTGTAAAAAAAGGTAAAGAACACTGCCAAAAAGGAGACGTTTTTCAAATAGTACTATCTAGACAATTTTCGCAAAAATTTAAAGGTGATGAATTTAACGTCTATCGTGCTTTACGTTCTATAAACCCTTCTCCTTATCTATTCTATTTTGATTTTGGCAATTTTAAATTATTCGGTTCATCACCAGAAGCTCAACTAAAAACAAGTAACGGAAAAGCAATTATCAATCCGATTGCAGGAACGTTTAAACGAACAGGAAAAGATATTGAGGACAAAAAACTAGCCGAAAAATTAGCTAAAGACCCAAAGGAAAATGCCGAACATACCATGCTTGTAGATTTGGCTCGTAACGATTTAAGTCGCCACGGAAAAAATGTAACCGTAAAAACATACAAAGAAACGCAATTTTACAGCCATGTTATTCATTTAGTTTCCGAAGTAGAAGCTGATTTAAAACATAAAGAGGATGCATTACAAGTTTTTGCGGATACATTTCCTGCAGGAACACTTTCTGGAGCTCCGAAATACAAAGCCATGCAATTAATTGATACCTACGAAAAACACCAACGCGGATTTTACGGTGGTGCAATTGGTGTGTTTGATTTTAAAGGAAATATAAATCATGCAATTACTATTCGCAGTTTTTTAAGCAAAAAAAACACCTTATATTTTCAAGCTGGAGCAGGAATTGTAGTGAGTTCTGACCAAGAAAACGAACTACAAGAAGTAAACAATAAATTAGGTGCTTTAAAAAAAGCATTAACCTTAGCAGAAAACATATAACCATGAATAATAAAATATTAGTTTTAGATAATTACGATTCGTTTACCTACAATATTGTACATTATATTGAGGAATTAAATTTTGAAGTAGATGTCTTTAGAAATGACCAAATTAGTATTCAAGAAATTGAAAAATACAACACTATAATTCTTTCTCCTGGACCTGGATTACCAAAAGATGCTGGTATATTAAAGCAAGTTATTCAAAAATACGCTGCTTCAAAAAAAATACTTGGTATTTGCCTTGGTATGCAAGCAATTGGCGAAGTTTTCGGAGGAAAATTACACAATTTAGATACTGTATATCACGGTGTTGCAACGGCTATTACGGTAACCGATAAAAACGATTCACTATATAAAAATTTACCTGAAAATTTTAAAGTCGGACGTTATCATAGTTGGGTAATTGATTCTGAAAGTTTCCCGAAAGACTTACGAGTTACTGCAACGGATAAAAACGGACAAATAATGTCGTTAACACATAAAAATTACCAAGTGTATGGTGTACAATACCATCCTGAATCTATCCTTACAGAATACGGAAAAGAACTATTAAAAAACTTTTTAAATACGTAATAATGAAACAAGTACTAAATCAACTTTTTGAACATAAAACTCTTAACGAACAAGATGCATACAATATATTACTACAAATTGGTAAAGGCGATTTTAACACTTCGCAAATTGCAGCATTTTTAACGGTATTTCTTATGCGAAATATTTCGGTACAAGAATTAAAAGGGTTTAGAAATGCACTACTTGACCTCTGCTTAAAAGTAGATTTTTCAGAATTTAACACTATTGATGTTTGCGGAACTGGTGGTGATGGCAAAAACACATTCAATATTTCTACATTATCAGCTTTTGTAGTTGCTGGTGCTGGTTACAAAGTAGCTAAACATGGTAATTATGGTGTTTCCTCCTCTTGTGGCTCATCAAATGTATTGGAGTATTTAGGCTATACGTTTACCAATAATCAAGATGCTTTAAAAAAACAAATAGACGATACTAATTTTTGCATGATGCACGCTCCTTTATTTCATCCTGCAATGAAAAATGTCGCTCCAATACGTAAAGAACTAGGTATCAAAACTTTTTTTAATATGCTTGGACCGATTGTAAATCCTAGTTTTCCTAAAAATCAATTAACAGGAGTTTACAACCTAGAAATTGCTCGTATTTACAACTATTTATTACAAAATTCGGATAAAAAATACACCATTTTGCACAGTTTAAGTGGTTATGATGAAATTTCTTTAACAGGAAATTTTAAAACAATTTCTAATACTGGCGAACAACTTTTGAATCCTGAAAACATCGGATTTAAAAAGTTAAACGAACAAGATATTTTTGGCGGAAATACCATAGAATCGAATGCCAAAATTTTTGTTAATGTTCTTAAAAACGAATCGACAAAAGCACAGCAAAATGTAGTGTTATCTAACGCTGCCTTTGCAATAAAAGTTTTTGAACCAACAAAAAGTATAGAAACTTGTATAGAAATTGCTAAAAAATCTATCCTTGACGGAAAAGCATATAAAGTACTAAAAAAGGTAACTTCTTAATTTAAAAAGAAATGACAATACTAGAAAAGATAACCGTTCACAAAAAAAAGGAAGTAGAAAAAATAAAACGAAAAAAACCTATGGAACAATTAAAAAAATCCGTTTTTTTTAACAGAGAATGCTACTCGCTTTATCAAAGCATAAAAAACACCAACGGTATAATTGCAGAATTTAAACGAAAATCGCCTTCAAAAGGTATTATAAATGATACTGCCTCTATTGAAAACGTAGTAAAAGGTTACCAAAAAGCAAAAGTTGCTGCAATTTCTATATTAACCGATTCGCATTTTTTTGGAGGAGCAGATTCCGATTTAATCGAAGCAAAAAAACACGTAAATATTCCGATTTTACGAAAAGATTTTATCGTAAACAGCTATCAAATTTACCAAGCAAAAGCAATTGGTGCGGATGCAATATTACTTATTGCAGCCATTTTAACATCCTCAGAAATTAAAGAATTTACAAGTTTAGCACATAATTTAGGTATGGCTGTTTTATTTGAAGTACACACACAAATAGAATTAGAAAAATACATTCCTGAAATCAAAATTGTTGGTATAAACAATCGCAATTTAAATACCTTTGAAGTAGATTTTCAAAATTCCATAAAATTACGCAACCAACTACCAAAAAACACCTTAAAAATTGCCGAAAGTGGGATTAGCGATCCTAAAAACATAAAAATGCTTAAAAACCATGGTTTTGATGGCTTTTTAATTGGTGAGAATTTTATGAAATCAAAAAATCCTGCTATCGCTTGTAAAGAATTTATCCAAAAAATTAACTAATGAAAATTAAAGTCTGTGGTATGCGAGATACCCAAAATATAAAAGAATTAATTGCAATACAACCTGATTTTATCGGTTTTATTTTTCATGAAAAATCACCTAGAAACATTTCGGAAAAATTAGATATAAACATACCAAAAACAATTAAAAAAGTTGGTGTGTTTGTAGATAAATCAAATGATTTTATTTTAAAAAAAACAAATACTTTTAAATTAGACTACATCCAATTACACGGAAAAGAAACTCCAAATTTTTGTGCTAAATTAAACAAAAAAGGGTTTAAAATAATCAAAGCCTTCCGTATTAAAACGGATTTTAATTTCAACATAACAAAAGCATACGAAAATAGTTGTGATTATTTTATTTTTGATGCCTTTGGTAAATACGCAGGAGGAAATGGCATTACATTTAATTGGAATATATTACAAAATTACCACGGAAACACACCGTTTTTACTAAGCGGAGGAATAAATAAAACACTAACTGAGTCAATAAAAAAATTCAAACACCCTAAATATATTGGTATTGATATAAATAGTGGATTCGAAATAGCTCCTGCTAAAAAAAACATTACAGAAATAATAAAATTTAAACAAAAAATAAACAGCTAATTATGAAATATCAAGCAACAGAAAACGGATTTTATGGTGAATTTGGTGGTGCTTTCATACCAGAAATGCTTTACCATAATGTACAAGAATTGAAAGAAAATTACCTCAAAATAATAGATTCTGAAGTGTTTCAAAAAGAATTCAAAAATCTTTTAAAAGATTATGTAGGACGACCAACTCCGTTATATTTTGCAAAAAGATTATCTAAAAAATACCAAACCAATATTTTTTTAAAAAGAGAGGATTTAAACCACACAGGTGCTCATAAAATAAACAATACCATTGGTCAAATTTTAGTTGCCAAACAAATGGGCAAAAAACGCATTATTGCCGAAACTGGCGCAGGTCAACATGGCGTTGCAACGGCAACAGTTTGTGCCTTAATGAACCTAGAATGCATCGTATATATGGGTGAAATTGATATCAAAAGACAAGCTCCGAATGTTGCTCGTATGAAAATGCTTGGAGCAACCGTTAGACCTGCAACATCAGGAAGCAAAACCTTAAAAGACGCCACAAATGAAGCTATTAGAGATTGGATTGCCAATCCACAAGACACGTATTATTTAATCGGATCCGTAGTTGGACCTCATCCATATCCTGATATGGTTGCTCGTTTTCAGGCTATAATAAGTAAAGAAATGAAAGCACAACTTTTAGAAAAAACTGGACGTGATTATCCTGATAAAATCATTGCTTGTGTTGGTGGCGGTTCAAATGCTGCTGGTGCTTTTTATCATTATTTAGATAACACTAAAGTGGAATTAATTGCCGTTGAAGCTAACGGATTAGGTATACAAACAAATAAAACAGCAGCAACAACACAAGTAGGAAGTCAAGGTATAATCCATGGTAGCATGACCTTATTAATGCAAAATAAAGAAGGACAAATTACCGAGCCATACTCTATTTCAGCTGGTTTAGATTATCCTGGCGTTGGACCATTACACGCACATTTATTTAAAAGCAAACGTGCTACTTTTTTAGGTGCAACCGACAAAGAAGCTTTAGATGCTGCTTTTGAACTAACCAAACTTGAAGGTATTATTCCTGCTTTAGAATCTGCTCATGCTTTAGCTGCTCTCAATAAAATTACATGTAATGCTAACCAAAATATTGTAGTAAACCTTTCTGGTCGTGGCGATAAAGATATGGAAACTTTTATGAGTTATGAATTATGAGTTATGAATTATGAGTTATGAATTATGAGTTATGA
>CAYOWM010000063.1:0-7252 GCA_964407635.1 uncultured Flavobacteriaceae bacterium | reverse complement strand
GCAAAATGGTTTATAAAAATAAAAAATGGTACTTTAAGCCTAAATATAATTTAGAAGCCGATGGAATTCCACTAGATGCTTGGATTAATTTTTTAACAAACGACACTATAAATAAGACTACCAGAACGAATGCAAGACCATTTAATTTAACCGAACAGAAAAGAATTTTACACGTAGGAGCTTGTTTAACTTGCCATAATAAAGATGCTAAAATTGTACAAATGATGCTAGATGATTTTGATAAGGCACAAGAACGAATGTCTATAAAATGTCAGTAAAATTGAATTTGTTATAAAAGTTGGGATTATCAAAATAATTCAATAAAGAAATTTCTTTTTGATATAAAATAACCTGTATTGATGATGGACTTTAGTAGCGATTTGAATATGGTGCGTTTGGTATTTTAATATTCTAATTTTTCAATTTGCTATTATGTTTATTTATTGCTATCATCTTTAATTTTAGTACTATTTGCCAGATGCACTATATTTTTTGTTGTAGTGCGTTATTTTATATTGAACTGTCTTGATGCTAATTTAATTTGGTTAATATTATTATTTAAAATTTTAATATCAGGTTTTTCTTTTGTAAAAATCATTTCAGTCGAGAAAGGTGTCTTAGATTTATAACTTAAACCGCTAAAAAATGCTTTAATCTCATTTGTACTATCTATTGGATAATGTTCGTGTAATATTCCAAATATATTCTCTCCAAAATGTCCACCTTCTGCTATCATAAAAATATAGTATCCTTTAAAACTCAGTTTAATATTCTTATTAAGTCACATTTTCATCTCTTAGAGATTGTCCACTCCCAGTGTAAATACTTTTCCAAAACTTATACTCAAAATTCCATTCATAGGCTGTAATTTCTTTTTTATTGTCTATATATGTGATGTTATATGAAAACCATTTCCCTTTAATTTTATTTTGCCATCTTTCAGATAAAAATTTTATTAATTTTCTATGGGTTCGGTATTTTAAAACAACATATATCAAAGATGAGATTATTGAAGTAATAATTGCTAAATAACCTAAATACTCAAAAAATATTTTTATTGTGGTATTATTTCCAAACATTATATATCAATTTTCGATTGGTGAAATATTTTAAAATATTTATTTTGTTCTAACTTCATATTATAGTTCAGTTTTTTTTAATGCACCATAACAATTTCACATCCGCAGTTTCGCCAAAGCGATATTGTCGTGATATAAATCTGTTGTAAAGTTAGATTAATTAGTTTGTATTCACAAGAAAATTTGATAACTTTTCCCCAACTTTTATATCTGACCCATAAAATCCAAGCATTTACAACGTTTTCTAAATTTCAGTAATATGTTTAGAGTAATTTCGCCATTTTTCCAAACAAGCAGTCATATCCTCTGGTAATTTTGATTCAAAACGCATAAAATCTTTGGTTTTTGGATGCTCAAAACCAAGTGTTTTTGCATGTAGTGCTTGTCTTGGTAAAATTTTAAAGCAATTATCTACAAATTGTTTGTATTTTGTAAAAGTTGTACCTTTTAATATTTGATTACCACCATAGCGTTCGTCATTAAATAAAGTGTGTCCAATATATTTAAAATGAGCTCTAATTTGATGTGTTCTACCAGTTTCTAATTTGCATTCCACTAAAGTAACATAAGTAAAACGCTCTAAAACTTTAAAGTGTGTTACAGCAGGTTTTCCGTATTCTCCATTAGGAAAAACACTCATTTGTAAGCGATTTTTTAAACTCCTACCAATATGTCCTTCAATAGTTCCTTCATCCTCTTTAATATTTCCCCAAACTAAGGCGTAATACAAACGCTCGGTAGTTTTATCAAAAAATTGTTTTGCAAGGTAAGTCATGCTTTCCTCATTTTTGGCAACAACTAATAAACCGCTAGTATCTTTGTCAATTCTGTGTACCAATCCAGGTCTTTCGTTAGAATTTTTTGGTAAATTTTCTATATGATGAATTAAACCGTTAACCAAAGTACCAGAATAGTTACCATGTCCAGGATGTACTACCATTCCTGCTTTTTTATTTACAACCAATACATCATCATCTTCATAAACAATATCTAGTGGTAATTTTTCGGCAACTAATAAATTTTCGTGAGGAGGATGTGCTAAAACTACACGTACTTCATCAAATGGTTTTATTTTATGATTGGATTTAACCGTTTTGTCATTTACCAAAACATTGCCATTTTTTATTGCTTGTTGAATTTTATTTCGGGTAGCATTTTCAATAAAATTCATTAAAAATTTATCTACACGAAGTGGTTCTTGACCAGAGGCTGCAATAAATTTATGATGTTCGTATAAAGAATTGTCTATTTCGGTCGTATCGTTTTGGTTTTGCATGGTTTAATTTTGTGTTGGTTGTTGTATGGTATCTTTGGTAACAATAGCACCTTTTCCATCACCAACTATAAAATTAATAATTGAATTTTTTGGTATTTTATCTCCTTTTTGCAAACGTTTTCCGTTATATTTTAATCCTCTAACTACGTTTCTACCACGATCTGGAACATACGAAAACGTTCCGATGCGAAAACCTAACGAACGCAACACCGATTCTGCATGTCGTTTGGTTTTTCCTAATAAATTCGGAATTTCAACAGGACGATAGCCGTTACTGTTTAACGTAAGGTATATTTTACGATTTTCTTTTACAAATTCGCCAAATTCTGGATCTTGTTCAACTACCGATGCTTTTGGAAATTTTGGATTATATCTAGCAGTATCTTGCACTACATAACGCAAATTTAATTTGTCTAAAGTAGATTTTACTTTTAACAACGACATTTTTGATAAATTTGGCACAGGTATTTTTTGTCCGTGATTAGTAGTGTATCCCAACCAAAACTTCAATAAAAAGATTAAAATTAGTGTTAATCCTGCCATTTTCGCAATAGTTATAAAAAAGCTTTTACTAGTTAGGTATTTTACGAAAGACATAAATTTTGTTTTAGATATAAAAGGCAAATATAAAAAAAATAACCGCAAAAATTCATGGAATTAGCTTTGTTTAGATGTGAAATTTTAAAAACCGAAGGAATACCTTAGTATTTCGAGGGTTTTGAAATGCAGCAGATGAATAAAGATAGTTTCAAACTAATTCAAATTGAGATATTGTAAAACTGCAAAATATTATTATAATGGTTTGATTTGTAGAATTTTAATTAAAAAAAAAGTAATATGGTGCTGAATTTTGCGGGTAAATTTTCTTTTTGTAGTTTTGTTTCTTGGTATTTGCGCTAATGCACCATTTTAATATTTAGCGAATAGAGTGTCGGTTTAAAAATACAAGGAATATATGAAAAAAAATATTGCAGTAATTATGGGAGGATATTCCTCAGAAAAGGAAATTTCCATTAAAAGCGGAGAAGTAGTTGTACACCATTTAGATAGAGATAAATACCAAGTTTTTCCGATATATATATTGCCAGAAAAATGGTATGCAAAAATGGGTACTACCGAAATCTCTATAGATAAATCCGATTTTTCTATACTGTACAACAATAAAAAAATAACATTTGATTGTATTTTTAACGCAATTCATGGAAATCCTGGTGAAAACGGACGAATTTTAGCATATTTTGACTTGCTAAATTTAAAATATACGTCAGCTCCTTTTTATCAAATGGCTTTAACATTTAGTAAAAGAGATACTTTGAGTGTATTGAAAAAGTACGACATTCCTGTTGCAAAATCCATCTATTTAAATAAAGGAGATGCCATTAATATAGAAAATATTGCAGATACTTTAGGTTTGCCATGCTTTGTAAAAGCCAATTGTGCAGGTTCTAGTTACGGTGTTTCTAAAGTGTATAAAAAAGAAAATTTGCAAAAAGCAATACAGTATTCCTTTACGGAAAGTGATGAAATACTTATCGAATCGTTTTTAGATGGAAAAGAAGTTTCGGTTGGTGTTATAGACTTTAATGATAAAATTGAAGTTTTACCAATGACCGAAATTGTTTCTGAAAATGATTTTTTTGATTATGAAGCAAAATATTTAGGCAAATCACAAGAAATTACGCCTGCACCAATAACTCCTTCCGAAAAGGAAATTCTTAGTAAACTTGCAGCAAAAATATATAAAGTGCTAAATATGAAAGGTATGACAAGGTCGGATTTTATTTTTGTTAAGGATGTGCCACATTTTATTGAAATGAATACTGTACCTGGTCTATCCGAAGCAAGTATTATTCCGCAACAAGCAAAACATGCAGGATATAGCTTAAAAGATTTTTTTGGTCTAGCAATTGAATCTAGCTTAAAGCGTTAAAATGAATTATATTTTATTAATTTTAATCGGTTTTGTAGCAGGAGTAATCAATACCATTTCTGGAGGTGGTTCGTTGTTAACCTTACCAATGCTAATTTTTATGGGTTTGCCTTCTTCCATTGCAAATGGTACGAATAGAATTGCCATTTTAATTCAGAATTTTTCAGCAACCGCAGGATTTAAAAGTAAAAATATTAACACCTTTCCGTTTAGTATTTGGCTAGGAGTTTCGGCACTTTTCGGAGCAATTGTAGGTGCATATCTAGGTTCTATCTATTTTAAAGACGAAATTTTTAATAAAATTTTGGCTATTGTTATGCTTTTAATAGTAGTTTATATGATTTTTAAACCAAAATCTAGCATAAAAAATCTACAAGAAAAAACAAGTGGAAAATACTTTTGGTTGCAGGTAATTTTATTCTTTTTTATAGGAATTTACGGTGGCTTTATTCAAGCAGGAACAGGTATTTTTATTATTCTAGCTTTGCATTCTATTAGTAAAATTTCACTAGTAAAAACCAATGCAATAAAAACCGTTGTAGTGATATTTTATACCATTGCTTCTTTGGTTATTTATGCATATAACAGTAAAATTAATTATACTTTTGGTTTCGTAATGGCAATAGGAAATGCTTTAGGTGCTTGGTTTGCAAGTCGTTGGTCTGTAAATAAAGGCGACGGAATTGTGCGTTGGTTTTTAATAGTAATGGTTACATTTATGGCAATAAAATTGTGGTTTCCAAATTTATTTACCTTGCATTTCTTGCAGCAAATGGTCAATAAATAAAATGCCATGTAAGTGGTCAATTTCGTGCTGAAAAATTACCGAAACAAAATCGTTTACTTGTTCTTTTTTGTGCAAACCATCTAAGGTTTCATATTCTAACCAAATCGTATATGCTCTGTCTAAAGTTACAGCTCTTTTATTAGGAATAGACAAACAACCTTCAGGACACGGTCGCTTTTTTTTAGAGTATTTTTTAATTACAGGATTTAGATATACTTCAAAAGGTTCGTTATCTTTATCTAAACGTTGTACGACTATCATTTGCTTTAAAATACCAACTTGAGGTGCAGCAATACCAACACCTAGCGAAGCAGAATCTTGTACGGTTACCAACATCCGTTTTGCTAATTTTTGAATTAAATCCGAATTTCTTTTTACATTAAAAGGTGTACTCTTTGTTCGCAATAAAACGGAATCGGATTTTTTAGTAATTAAAAAAATACGCATCGGATCGGTAGATTTTCCGTTAGAAATACGTTCCGATTCAATTTTTGAAAAATTACTACTAGCACAAGACTGTAATAAGATACTTACGAGTATAAAAAAGAGGTAAAAAGGTTTCATTATAAGTTGTTAAAAAGGATTTAAAGCGTAAAATTACATTAAAATTTTGTAACAATAGTTTCATTTTATAAACATATAAATAAAAATTGTTATTAAAAAAGTATATTTTTCTGAATAAAAGTCTAATATATTTCTTTAATTGCAATGTATTAAAAACTTTTTAAAATTTAAAAAATAAAACTATGGCTGATGATTTTGATTTATTAGAAACCGATTCTAATGAAAAACAACAAAAAACAGAAGTAAATTGGGGGAAAGCAGTGGATACCATGAAAGCAAAACTTGCACAAGAAGACGATCCGCAAATACGACAAAAAATACTAAATGCAACATTAGACGATGTGGTAACCATGGCTGAAAAAGACCGAACATCGTTATTAGATGCAATAAAAGACCTTACCGATTACCAAGATGAAGTAGGGATAATTTTTGAGAAATTTTCTACCTTAAATGCAAAAGAGCAAAAAGTAATTGACGATGCACAAAAGGCTTTAGATCGTGCCAAAATAGAATTGGAAGATGCCGAAAAGGTAAAAGATAATTTTTGGAATAACCTTTTTGGTAGAAAAAGCCGAATTAAAAAGAAACAAGCAGCTTTAGAAACAGCAACAAAAGATAGAGCAGGAGCAGACAATAAAGCAAAGGCTATGTTTCAAGAACGTATCGAAAGTGCCGATATTCAAACATTATTAAACGAACTTTCTTATAAAAGTCAAGCAGCAGTAACACGTTTAAAAAATAGAGAAGTAGAAATTAAAGAAGTAGAAACCAAACTCCAAACTGCAATTCTTGAAGCTAGTAAAAACCATACCAAAGCATTAGAAAAGAAAAAAGAAACCGAAGATAAACTAGAAGAACAATACGCTTTATTAAAACAAGCAAGACAAGCCTTAGAAGAAGTATCCGATAAGCAATCTACAGATTACAGCGAAGCAATTTCTAAAGTAACCAAATTAGAACAAAAAGTAGAGGAATTGGAAGGTCTTAAAAATGCCTATACTGCCTTAGCTGCATCAAAAGATAGTTTTGTACATAAACATAACCTAACGATTAAAGTTCTAACTTCTTTACGTAGTAATTTACAAACACATCGTGCAAAATTAAAATCCGATACTGAAGAACGTTTAAAATATTACGAAGGATACGTAGTAGCATTAAAAGCAAGAACCGATCAAGAATTTGCCGCAATTTTAGAAAATTTAGGTGTTAAAACAGATGAACATATCGGACAAACTTTAGCTTCTATGCACACAGCAAGTGCAAAAGCTAGACAAGAAATGATGGATAATATTCCTGTTCACGAAAAAATAATGCAAGGTGTTTATAAAAGCTACGCAGAAGCATTACACGAAATTCGTAAAAAAGATGCAACCATTCAAAAAGAATTTTCCGAAAGATATGGTATTGATATGAAGGAAATTTTTGAAGAATATTACAACGCAGACAGCGACACACCAATCGAAACCGATAAAAAAGAAGAACCAAAAAATAACGACGACGATATGCTATCTTAAAATTAAATATTTTGCAGTGTAATATTCTTTCATATAATGATTCCTTCCCATTTGGTATGCTTGTACCTCAGAGGAATTATTCAAGTCCAGAATACAGATATG
>CAYOWM010000062.1:0-7291 GCA_964407635.1 uncultured Flavobacteriaceae bacterium | reverse complement strand
GCCAAAGCGACATTGTCGTGATATAAATCTGTTGTAAAGTTAGATTAATTATTTTGCATTTACAAAAAAATGGGATAACTTTTGATAATTTTTTACCAACTTTTATATCTGCTTCCAAAAAAACCATACCTTTACTTTAATTTTTAATACGAATCCAATAATTTTATGAGTATATCAAAATTTACCAATATAAAAGAACAAAGTATTTTAAATGCAAAGCAAATTGTTCAATGGAAAAAACATAATAAGGTATATAATTTTGACTCTTTACCAAAAACGGTTATTTTAACTAATCAAAGTTCTTATTTATCACGTTTTAAAAAATATTTTCACAAACAAATTAAAGGTTTATCGTGCGAATCGTATGTCATAAATAAAAAATATGTATTGTGTACAAAATTTGGCAATGGTTCTCCTGCAATAATCTCTTTAATGGAAGAATTAATTGCACTAGGTATAGAAAATTTCATTTTTATAGGTTACGCAGGAATTTTAACAAATAAAATAAAAGAAGGAAATATTTTTATAATAAACAAAGCGTTTTCATTAACAGGAACAAGTTTTCATTATTATAATGATACTGAAATTGAATATTCAAATCCTTTAACTACCATGTTTTTAAACAAATTTAAACTTCCTAAAAACACTATATTATCTACCGATGCACCATTTAGAGAATTGCCAAGTCAAATAGCATATTTTACAAAAAAAGGGGTTGCTTTAATCGATATGGAAGTTGCTTCTATATTGGCATTTTCAAAATACAAAAAAATAAATACTGCATGCTTTATCATTACAGCTGATAATTTAACTGATGGTGTTTGGAAACATCCTAAAAACATGAAAATACTTCAACAAATAAATTTAAATTTAATCAAAGATATTATTAAAATTTAGATGGATTTAATTTCAGTTATCATACCGTTTTACAATGCCGAAAAATATTTAGAAAATGCTTTAAATTCTATTTTAAAACAAAGTTATACTAATATTGAAGTTGTACTAGTTAATGATGGCTCTACGGATAAATCAATTGTAATAGCAAAAAAATGTATTAAAAATCATACTAATTTTAATCTTATTTCTATTAAAAATTAAGGTCCAGGAATTGCAAGAAATATCGGAATAAAACATGTTAAAGGAAAATATATTGTTTTTTTAGATGCAGATGATACATACGAAAAAGATGCTTTAGAAAGTATGCATCATACTATCGTTAAAAATAAAACGGATTTATGTGTAGCAATGCATAAAATGGTTAATTCAGACCATAAGATTATTACTGTTAAAAAGTATAACTCAGAGAGTATTTTAACTAATGAAAAAGCTATTGGTTTATTTCTTAAAAATGAATTAATACCAACATCTTGGGCAAAATTGTATAAAACAAGTATAGTAAAAAAGTGTATTTTTCCTAATATATATTGGAAAGAGGATGATATTTTTATAGTACAATACTTAAAAAAATGCAAAAAAATATCTGTTCTTAATAAAGTAGTTTTAATAAATAATTGTTATTCAAATTCACTTACAAGACAAATTATATCAAAAAAAATGGTTTTAGATATTACTAAATCCTATACCATTTTGCATAAATATATATCAAATGATAAGCAAAAAAAATACTTGTTAGAATCGCAACTAAATACCTTTATTAATTTGTTTTTAATTTTAAAATGTGATTGGCATAAAATAGATAATATAAACATATACAGCTCTATAAAAAGTGGCTTGAAAGAATTAAAAAATAAAACAAAGAACCTTTTAAGCTTAAAAAAACAATTGGTACTCCATTTTTTAATTGCTTCAAAATTTATAGGAATAAACCCTATTTTTTTTATACTTTCCATTTTTAAAAGAAAGCAACTCCATAAATTAAAACAAATAAGAAAATAATGTTTTATATTAAGTATTTTAATCGGTTTTCTAAAAATTTTATTTGGCTAGTTTTACTTCAAGGTTTAGGATATGTTTTTTCTTTTATTAGCATTCCTATACTAATAAAAAAGTTTAATTATTACGATTCTGGTATTATATTTACAACACAAGCTCTTGTTTTTGCAATAGCAACATTAAGCAATTATAGTTTAAGTTTCTATGTTCCTACACAGTCAAAACAAATAAGTAACAACAAAACTTATTTTATTAAATTATGGAGCATAACAATTTGGTTACGAATAATTTTATCGCTTTTTTTTGGATTAATTTCTGTAATAATTGTGTATTTTTTTTATCCTTCCTTTTTTTATTTTTGGCTTTTTAGTTTGTCTATTTTAGTGGCAAAAATTATTAATCCTAATTTATTTTACAATGCCTTAGAAAAAAACAAAAAAATTCTTTTAATTGGTTTATTAAGTAAAGGTCTTTTTATTTTTTTGTTATTATTTATTACAAATTATATTTATGTAAACTTAGCTTTAGGAGTATCGGAATTTTTAATAACCATATACATTATAAAGAGCGATAAAAATTCTTTTCGTGTAATTTTAATATCGCCAAATGAATTGTTAAATTATATAAAAAAAACGATTAGTTTATTTTTAGTAAATGTATTATCACTTTTAAAACCTATATCCATTTTACCTTTAATAACCTTTCTTTTTGGAAGCGAATACGCAACTATATACACTTTAGCGGATAAATTCATTAATGTTATACGAAATGTTTCTGGTTCGGTTTATACTAGTTTTTATCCTATTTTTAATAAAGAAAATTTAAAACACTCCATAATTAATAAGCAAAACATTGTTTTTAGCGTATTATTTTCATTGTTAATTGTACTCATTTTTTGGAGTTCTGCTCCATTTTTAGTTTATACACTTAATAATTTTAATTATAATAAAAGTGCAAGTGAAGTTTTACGGATTCTTTCTCTTTCCATTCCTGTTTTTTTTATGATAATTCCGTTTTTTAGCTTATTTTTAGAATTAAAAAAATGGAATTATATTATTTTATTTGCATTTATTCAATTATTATTTTTGATTGTCTTTCTTTTATTTTACCATAAAAATCTTAACGATATTGCTTACGGATTTGTTTTATCGGAATATGCAATGTTAACTTTTTATACCATTATGACATATAAAATAGTTAGATAAATCATTTATTTTTAACAGCAGTTATAATATAATAATCACCATAACCTCGTAAAAAAGGAATTTTATTAGAAATTACATCTAAATAACTTAAAATTTTAAACAAAAAAGGGTATTTTTCAGGAAAGTGAATTCTATCTCCTGTTGGAGCAAAAAAACAGATATTTTCTATTTTAAAGTTTTTAAAATCCTTTTTTAAAAGCTTTTTAATTGTAGATGCTTTATGGTAATAGGTTTGCACTTTTTCACCTTCAATATTTGCTAATACACCATTTTTTTTCAGCCTTCTAAGACCGTTTTTATTTCCTTTAAATATCTTTAAAATTTCCCAAATACATATTTTTGGCATAATTACTAAAGTTATTTTTCCGTTTTGTTTTAGTATGTTTTTAAACGAACTAAATATTATTTTAAGTTCTTGTTCTGAACTACAATTTAAACCTCCGAAATTAGAAAAAATATGATCAAATTTTTTAGGTTCTATTTTTTTTAATTCATTAGACGATAGTAACTCGCAAGATAAATTAGTTTGTAATTTTTGATTTGTAATTTTTTTGTTAACAAATTCTATCATTCCTTCTGCTATATCCGTTGCATGTACTTTATATCCTTTTTTTGCAAGATAAACAGCGTCAATACCTGTTCCGCAGTTTATTTCTAAAATTTCAGCTTTTTTTACACTGTTTTTTTCTAGATGTTTACGCACACGTTTTCGCATCCAATTAATTAAAGAGGAGCTTTTTTCAAGACTTTCGTAATGTTTTGAAATTTTAGAAAATCCTTTTTTTACATTTATATTATTATTGCTTTGCATTTTCTATTTTTTTCAATACTATTTTATCAAAAAAAGCACTTGGAATATAATACATCAATAGAACAATAGCACGTAAATTAGTAAGAATTTTACCATTTTTTATATAATTAAATGCTTTTGAAATACGGAATATTTTGTGTGTATAACGCTGTAATCTTTTATAAAATTTTTGATTAAAAGTTCCTTTAAAAAGCATTGCTAAATCATCGGAATCTTTCCAGTTTTCTTTTCCGTTAAATTGATTTTTTACTTTTTCGTAAAAAGGAGTTTCTGGTAAAGGATAAGAAACCGATACGCCAATATTATCTGGTTTTAGTTTCTTTATTAAATCTATTGTTTTGTTAATATCTTGTTTGGTTTCGCCTAAATAACCATACTGGATAAAAAAAGCAACTTTTACCTTTTTTGCTTGTAATAATTTTGTTGCAGTTTCTATTTGTGCAATGTTTGTTCCTTTATCCATTGCATCTAATATTTTTTGCGAACCACTTTCTGCTCCAATCCAAACCTCTTCTAATCCGCTTGAAACTAAGCTGTCTATATTATTTTCTTTTAATAATAGATCTGCTCTTGATTGTATGTAATAACGAATATCTAAATTTTCTTGTTTTAACAATTTATCAAATTCTTGAACCCAATTTGGTTTCAGTCCAAAAATATCATCACACATCCAAAAATTATTCACATTATAATTATTGGATAGTAATTTAATCATTTCTACTACTCTACTTGGTGAGTGCGAGTTATACCGTTGTCCGTAAATTGGTTTAGCACACCAGTTGCAATGATAAGGGCAACCTCTTGTTGTTGCAAGATTTAAGGTAAATTGTTGTTTGGAATTTTTCCAGATTTTTTTATACGCATTTACAGCTATCAAATCCCAAGCAGGAATTGGTAATTCATCTAAAGATTTAATTAATTTTCTAGGTTTTGTTTTTACAAATTTATTTTGTTTTTTATCCTTATAAATTATTCCGTCTATATTTGATATTACTTTATCCTTTTTAGTATCCAAAAAATTTATTAACTCTAATAACGTTTTTTCGGCTTCACCATAAATAATAAAATCTGCTCCTGCTTTTATATATTTTTCTGAATGATCCGTACTGTCCGAACTGGACACAATAACTTTACAATTGTTTTTTTTACCAAGTTTTATCATATCAAAACAGGCTTCACGCATATTTGTTAGGCACATTTTGGTAAGATAATTAAATCCATCATCGTAAATAACTAAAAATTTAGGTTTTTCGTCTTTTAAAATTGGCAAAATTTCATTTGGAGAATCTTTTAATGCTACATCAAACAAAGATACTTTGTAATTATTTTCTCGTAATAAACTAGCTGCATATATAGTACCTAAAGGTAAAAATGGCGTTTGGTTTTTCCATTGCTTAGCGTCCATTTTATAAAAATACGAATGCGTAAATAATATTTTATTATCCATTATTTACATTTCTAATTTAATATTAAGTTTATGCTTTTTATTAAACAACACAATTTTTTTATTTAATTTGTCTATCGTCTTTATTTGATAATTATTAGGATGGTGTTTAGATACATCCTCAGTTCCTTTAAATGCAATTTCAAAATTTTCTTTTTTAATTTTCTGAAATTTTTTTTGTTGGTGTTTTTTAGTTATTACCATACTTTTTTTCTCTAAAAAATCACCTATTTTTTTATTTAATAAAAATTCTAAAGAGCGGTTAAAAATATTTTTCTTAATAACTAGCGATTCTTTATTCATATTGAAATTAGGAAAATAATCTAAAACCCAACCGTTTTTTTGTTGTAATTTTTTATATATTCCATTTCCAAACATCGGAATTAGTGTTACAAATTCGGTTGCTGTAAAACGATTTTTTTCCGAAACTTCTAAAAAATCACTACTCATAAAATAATTTACACAAAAATATTTTTTTGAGTTTAATAAAAATACTTTTTTATATAAAATAAGCAAGGTTCTTGCTAACCAAAGTCTATTAGGACTTGTTATAATAAAGTAATCAATATCATCATCGTACTCAAAATAGCCTTTAGATAATGAACCCGAAATAAAAACACCTTTAACATACGGAAATTGGCTTATAAATTTTGATGTTTTTCTTGCTTTTTTTATGATTTTTTTGGCTCTTACATTTCCTTTTACTCGTTTTTTTATTAAATCAATATTATTTGTTGTAGCATAAAACTCCTCAATTTTAAAGATAATTTTTTCAGAAATTAGATATTCTAAAGTAGTATTTATCTCTTTTTTTGAAAATTTACTAAATACTACTATTTCATTTATAGTTATAGGATATCTAAATACATCAAAATACAATATTGTTTTTAACACATCATTCAAGCACTGCTCGTTGATACAAATACAAAGTGATTGCTTATAACTCATTAATTAAATAGCCTTTATCTTCGTATTTTTTCTTATTAAATTTAAACAAGTTATTTGGCAATTCAATATTTGGTTTAAATTTATTAATTACAAGCGTAATATCCGTACCATTTTTACCTTTTTGAATTAATTTTTGAATGTGTTTTGTTTTAGTATCAATTTCTAAAATAACAAAACTAAATTCCGAATTACTATCCATTGGCACTAATCGTACTTGTTGTATTTTTCTACCATTTTTAGTAGTTGATTTTCCTAATTCATAGGTATATCCTTCTTGGTAAAAAGTAAAAAATTTTGCAGGCGAAAAATTATCCTCTTCATCTACATCTGAAATAGTAATTTCCTCATCCTCAGGATTAATGGTGTACATTTTTACGCCATCAAAAATAGTGGTTACACCTAACATATTTACTACATATTTTTCTCCCATTAAGGATGCATTTCCTTTAGTAACTTGGTGTACATTTTCGGTATTATTATCCAAATTATTATGAAATTCGATATATAAAGTCTTGTAATTTTTCATATTATTAGACACCTCATCTAACAATTGTTTTGCTGTTTGTTGTGCAAAACTGGTAATTCCTAGCAATAAAGCGAAAATAAAAAATACTTTTTTCATTATTTGTAATTTATAGATTATAATTTTTCATTATTTAACAATTCTTCTAAAGATAAAATATCTTGAATTAGCACTTCTCTTGCTTTACTGCCTTGAAAAGGACCTACAATTCCTGCTGCTTCTAATTGATCTATTAATCGTCCTGCACGATTGTAGCCTAATTTTAGCTTACGTTGTAATAAAGAAGCGGAACCTTGTTGTGCATTTACAATAACATGAGCTGCTTCTTCAAATAATTTATCTCTATCTTTAATATCTACATCAATACTTGTGCCACTTTCTTCTGAAATGTATTCTGGCAATAAATACGCACTATTATATGCTTTTTGCGAACCAATATATTCAGTAATTCTATCTACTTCTGGTGT
>CAYOWM010000061.1:0-7374 GCA_964407635.1 uncultured Flavobacteriaceae bacterium | reverse complement strand
TCATTGTGAAGTGTAAAATAGTCCAAAAAATAAGGTTCAGCTATAAACATTGAGGATTATCAAAGTAATACAATAAAGAAATTTTATTTTTTGTATAAAATACCTGTATTGATGATGGATTTTGTAGGTAATGTAGCATTCTTTGTTTTTTTTGCAATAGCTAATCAATTCAAAAATATTTTAACTTCAATATTGATTATACTACCAACTATAAATTACAACTGAATATTTTTTAAAAAAAACATTATATCCATTATCCTTACGTCATCATTCTATTTTTTAGTAGATTTGTAACAAATATTACAAATAGATGGCAAATAAAAATACACGATCGCTTTCGGCAAGAAAAGGACTAAAAGATAATTTGTTCGAACAAATTGCAACGCAAACTAAATCTGAAAATCCTACACAAAATTTGCAAAATTTAGCAAAGGATTTTTTACTTAATGATGCTGTTGTAGCAGGAACTGCTTCGTTTTACGATTTTACCAAAGCCGAAAATAAAAAACACAAAATTTTTGTTTGTAACGGAACTGCTTGTATGTGTGCCAAAACACAAGATAATTTAATAAATTCCTTACAAGATTTTTTTAATGCCGATGAAATTGGTCATGCAGCTTGTGTAGGACATTGTCATACCAATGCTGCTTTTATGTACCAAGATAAAACGTATTATGCAAAAACAAAAGCAGATATCAAAAATATTCTTGCAAAAAAACCAGAAAAACATACCTTAAATAAATATGACGTTTCGTGTAATACCACACCTATTCTAACCGAAAATATTACAGATGTTAAAAACTTTTTCTCCCTTTCGGAAAGTTTTACAGAGTACTCAAAAGTAATACAAGAATTAAAAGATTCTAATTTACGAGGACGAGGTGGTGCAGGATTTCCGTTTTGGTTTAAATTAGATGCTGTTAGTAAAGAAAATAACGAACAAAAATACATTGTTTGTAATGCCGACGAAGGTGATCCTGGAGCATTTTCGGATATGTATTTGTTAGAAAATCAAATTTTTAAAGTCCTTTTTGGAATGTATATTTCGGGTTTAACTGTTGGAGCAAATACAGGTGTTTTATACATTCGTGGTGAATATCCTGATTCTATAAAAAGTACCAATCAAGCAATTCAATTTTTAGAAAAAGAAAATGTAACGCCAAATTTTACGTGGAAAATTATTCGTGGACAAGGTTCGTATGTTTGTGGTGAGGAAACTGCTCTTTTAAGTTCTATTGAAGGTTTAAGACCTGAAGTTCGTGTACGACCACCATATCCTGCACAATACGGATTATATGGTAAACCTACAGTTTTAAGTAATGTAGAAACCTTTGCAAACATACATTGGATATTGCAAAATACAGGTAAAGCATACAAAAAAATAGGAACTGAACAATCTAGTGGAACGAAATTGGTTTCCTTAGATAGTTTTTTTAATACACCAGGAATTTACGAAATTGAAATGGGAACACCTTTAACCGAAATTATTAATAATTACGGAAATGGCTTCAAAAAAGACATAAAAGCAATACAAATTGGTGGTCCTTTAGGTGGAATTATTCCGATAGAGAAACTAGATTCGTTACAATTAAATTTCGAATCTTTAGGCTCAAACGGGTTTTTATTAGGTCATGCTAGTTTTGTTTGTATTCCTAAAGAGTTTCCGATAATTAAATACATTGAGCATCTGCTAAAATTTACCGCAGATGAAAGTTGCGGAAAGTGCTATCCTTGTCGTATTGGCTCGTTTAGAGGATACGAAATGGTAAAAAAAGCACAACAAGAAAATTATAAAATGGATAGAAATTTACTTAATGATTTACTAGAAACTCTAGAAATTGGTTCGCTTTGTGCCTTAGGAGGAGGCGTTCCGTTACCAATTAAAAATGCCTTGCAATATTTTGATGCAGAGCTAAAAGAATATTTTGCATAATATTAAAAAGCAGTATAATTTTATTATAAATAGCAAATTTGCGATAATTAAAGAAAATGAAAGCATACATAAATAACCAAGCACATCAATACAATAAAAACGAAACTATTTTAGATTTTGTTAAACGAATAGAAACCGAAAATATTCCTACCATGTGTCAAGATGATCGCTTGGAAAATTTTGGTTCGTGTAGAGTTTGTTCTGTTGAAATTGCTAGAGAAAAAAATGGTGCAACAAAAGTAGTTGCCTCTTGTCATACTCCTGTTACAGAAGGTTTATATATTTATCCACAAACCGATAAAATTAAACGATTACGTAAAAATATTGTAGAGTTAGTTTTAACCGATTATCCTTCCGATAAGGTATTTGCCGAAACAGGAAAGAAAGCAACTCCTTTTCAAAAAACCATTGCCGAAATTGGTATTCCAAATGTGCGATATCCTAAAGGAAAAACAAATTTAGATATTAAAAAAGACGACTCGCATCCGTATATAAAATCCGATTTATCGCAGTGTATAAATTGTTTTAGATGTGTTAGAGCTTGTGAGGAAATTCAAGGCGAATTGGTGCTAAATATGTCAGGTAGAGGTTTTGCAACCAATATAATTAAAGGTTTTGATACGAATTTTAATTTATCCGCTTGTGTTTCGTGTGGTGCTTGTGTACAAACTTGTCCAACGGAAGCTTTAACCGATAAATTTGAAACTAAAACACTAATTCCAGATCAAACCATTCAAACAACTTGTACCTATTGTGGTGTTGGATGCCAATTAGATGTTACTATTATCGATGGAAAAATAAAAGGAATTCAAGCTCCAGAAAATGCCGAAGTAAATGCAGGACACACTTGCCTAAAAGGAAGGTTTGCCTTTCAATTTTATAACCATCCAGACCGATTAAAAGAGCCTTTAATAAAGAAAAATGGTAAATTTGAGGAAGTTTCTTGGCAAGAAGCCTACGATTTTATTACAGAAAAATTACTTTCGATTAAATCGGAATTCGGAGCAGATGCCATTGGCGGAATTTCGTCCAGTAGAGCAACAAATGAGGAAAATTACCTTATGCAAAAAATGATGCGTGTAGCTATCGGAACGAATAATATAGATGGTTGTGCAAGAGTATGCCATGCACCAACTGCTTACGGAATGCAAAAATCTTTTGGTACTGGTGCAGCAACAAATTCCATAAAAGATTTAGATAAAACCGATGCTATATTTTTATTTGGAGCAAATCCAACCGAAGCTCATCCTGTTACTGGAGCAAAAATAAAACAATTGTTTATGCAAGGTGTTACTAGTATTGTGGTAGATCCTGTAGAAACAAAATTGGCAAAACTGGCAACTTATCATTTACAATTGCGACCAGGAACGAATGTGGCAATTTTAAATATGATTGCTCATTATATAATTACCGAAAATTTAGTAAATCAAGAATTTATTCAAAAATACACAAAACATTATAACGAATTTAAAAAGCATGTTATTGATTTGGATATGGATGAATTGGAAGCACTTACAGGTGTTTCTAAAGAATTAGTTAAAAAAGCAGCTATTGCCTATGCAAAGGCAACTAATGCAATGGAATTTCACGGTTTAGGTGTAACCGAACACTATCAAGGTTCAAAAACGGTAATGTTATTGTCTAATTTAGCAATGATGACAGGAAATGTTGGTAGAGAAGGTGTTGGTTTAAATCCTTTAAGAGGTCAGAATAATGTGCAAGGTGCAGCAGATATGGGTGTGCAACCACATCAAGGAGCAGGATATATGGATGTTAATGACTCTAAAGTTCAAAGGTATTACGCAGAAAAATATGGTGTTGCCAAAATGCCAGAAAAAGAAGGTTTAAAAATTCCTGAAATGATTAATGCAACAATGGATGGTTCGTTTAAAGCTTTATGGATTATGGGTGAAGATACCTTAATGACCGATCCGAATTCCAATCATATACGAAAAGCCTTTGAAAAATTAGATTTATTAGTGGTACAAGAGCTATTTATGTCTGCAACTGCTGAAATGGCTGATGTAGTACTTCCTGCTTCTAGCTATTTTGAAAAAAACGGAACTTTTACCAATGGCGAAAGACGTGTGCAAAAAGTAAATAAAGTAGTAAATTCAATCGGAAATTCAAAACCTGACGGACAAATAATTATTGATATGATGTACAAACTTGGTTATAAACAACCAACAGGAAAAGAATATATTGCCGAAAAAATTATTGATGAAATTGCTTCTGTAATTCCATTTATGGAAGGTGCATCTTGGAAAAGATTAGGTAAAAATGGTTTGCAATGGCCAATTTTAAAAGATGGTTCGGATACAAAAATGCTACACAAAGACGGTAATTTTAAAAACGGAAAAGGAATATTTCATAATTTTGATTTTGAGGAATCACCAGAATTGGTAGAACATCGTAAAAAATTCCCTTTTATTCTTACTACAGCTAGACAGTTAGAGCATTACAATTCTGGCACCATGACTAGACGAACGGATAACCAAGTTATTTCGTCAAATGATTATTTAGAGATTAATCCGTTAGATGCTGGTAAAAAAGGAATTTCTGCAGGAGATTCTGTACGAATATTTTCCGATAGAGGAAGCGTAGAAATTCCTGTAAAACTAAATTATACCGTAAAACCTGGTGTTGTTAGAACAACATTTCATCAGCCAGAAATTTTTATAAACATTATTACTGGTGATGTTGGCGATAAGGAAACACTAACACCAGAATATAAAGTAGTTGCCGTTGATTTTGAAAAGGTGTAGCTTAGCTTATACCAAGTAAATTTTATAGTATCATAAAATTAAATTGGTATTATTTGGAAATTGTTTCTATATTATTTAATACGATTTTCATGTTTAAATCCGAATTGGATAAATAAACAGCTATAACGGATATTACAATTATGACACCTAAAATAATAGTAAAAAAGGAACGGTTGTCTTTACCTGCAATTAGACAATTTTTGTTTGGATTATTAGGGTTATAATACACCGATACCTTTTGGTTTGGACTTAATTTTTCGCATATTTTCAATTGCTTTTCTTTGTCAACATCATATAAATTACCATGAATAGTTAATTTATTTCCTGTTATGCTTTTATTTGATGCAATAGGGAAAAATTCGTAAATAAACTCACATTTGTATTCTGGTTGGTAATATTCACTATCCGAAATATTATTTATCTTTGTTTTGAACTGCGAACTAAGTATTGTTCCAGTTGTTTTAGTCCATTTTTTTGTTTTTCGGTCTAATAGAATAAACCAAAAACCAATTAAGATAAATGCTATTCCTACTGTAAATATTCCGTAAAGTATAGGCATAATTGGTTATTTTAATTCAATGTATTTTGTTATGGAATTATCGGTTATGAAATGTATCATAAAATAAAACAGTATCGGAATTACAAAAAATAGAATACATGCAATAACTTCGCTAAGTATAAAATCGTATTTGATAATAACCGATTGTTTAGGTGCATTAGGATTTACATATATAGCGATCTTTTTTTTGTTTTTAACTTTTTCATAAATGGCTTCGTGAAGTGGTTGCAGTTCAAAAGTTCCGATAAATTCTTTTTCTTTAGGTCTTTTTTTATTTAAGCCTAAATTATTTCCAAAATATTTTTTTCCGTTATAAAAATATGCGTATGAAATTTGGCATTTTTCATTGGAATGTATTGAAAAATTAGGTTCTATTAATTTTACTGTAATTATTTCAGCCTCAATTTTTTCCCATTTGTATTTATTATCTTTGAATATAATTTGATACAAATCAGGAATTTTTTTATATAGTTGAATGGTACTAATTAAGACCATCATTATGAAAAAGAAATTAAGTCCGTTTTTAAAATTCATTTTTTTTGACTGATGCTTTAATTTTGAACAAAGTTAATAAAATAGAATTGTTTTTAGCATTTTTAAAATTCAAAATAAATTGTAATTTTTGCTACATATAACTACACAGTTTGTTGTATATTTGTATTTAGAATAAATATAAATAACGATGAAGTTTAATAAACAAGACGTAAAAAACGCTTTAGAAAACATAACCGCTCCAGGTGAAGGAAAAAGCTTGATAGAAAGTAATTCTGTAAAGAATATTGTAATTTTTGGTGATGAGGTAGAAATAGATGTAGAAATCGGAAATCCTACTTTACAGGCAAAAAAGAAAGTAGAGGTAGAGATAATGAAGGCTATTCATAAATTTATTCACGAAAAAATTAAAGTAAAGGTAAATGTAAAGCCTAGTTCTGTTAAAAAAGCTCCTCCTGTTGCTTCTATAAAGACAAATAATAAAATACCTGGAATTAAAAATATTATTGCAGTTGCTTCTGGTAAAGGAGGCGTTGGAAAATCAACTATTACTGCAAATTTAGCAGTTACTTTAGCTAAAATGGGGTTTAGTGTTGGGATTTTAGATGCCGATGTTTATGGTCCTTCTATGCCGATGATGTTTGATGTTGTACATGAAAAACCATTATCCGTAACGGTAAATGGTCGCTCAAAAATGAAACCTATCGAAAATTATGGCGTAAAAATGCTGTCTTTAGGTTTTTTTACCAAACCAAACGAAGCCGTTATTTGGCGTGGAGCAATGGCTTCTAAAGCCTTAAACCAAATGATTTTTGATGCAGCTTGGGGAGAATTGGACTTTATGTTAATCGATTTACCTCCAGGAACTGGTGATATACACTTATCTTTAGTACAAGCAATACCAATTACTGGTGCTGTAATTGTTAGTACACCACAAAATATTGCACTTGCCGATGCTAAAAAAGGAGTAGCCATGTTTAAACAACCAAATATTAACGTTCCTGTTTTAGGAATTGTAGAAAATATGAGTTATTTTACTCCTGCGGAATTACCAGAAAACAAGTATTATATCTTTGGTAAAGATGGTGCTAAAAATTTAGCAGAGGATATGAAAACAAACTTTTTAGGAGAAATTCCGTTAGTGCAAAGCATTCGCGAATCTGGTGATGTTGGGTATCCAATTACGATGCGTGATAATTCGCCTTTAGAACAAGCATTTACCGATATTACAAAAAACATGTTAAGCGAGTTGGTTAAGCGAAACGATACTTTACCTGAAACGGAAATTGTAAAAATTACGACAATGAGTGGTTGCTCTACAACAAACTAAAAATGTAAAAATGAATATGGAATTACGCGATAAAATTGAATCTGCATTAGCAGAAATTCGTCCGTTTTTAGTGCAAGATGGTGGTGATGTTGGTTTGGTTTCTTTTACCGAAACAAAGGTAGAGATTAAATTTTTGGGTGCTTGTACCGATTGTGCTGTTAATAAAATGACTTTGACTAATGGAGTAGAAGCAACTATTAAAAGATTTGCTCCACAAATTGAACACGTAGTTTTAGTTTCGTAAAATTATAGATAAAAAAGCCAAAAGATGTAAAGATGTTTCACTTTTATTATT
>CAYOWM010000060.1:0-7512 GCA_964407635.1 uncultured Flavobacteriaceae bacterium | reverse complement strand
TTCTTTTACGGTAATAAGTAAAATATTACTAATTGCAATTACACCTGCAAGTAAGGTAAATAATCCAATAAAGTACGAAAATCCTTGTAATACCATAGTAAAAGCACTGATTCCTGTAAAAATTTGCGACAAGTCAAACGAGCCAATTGCTCTAGAGTCTTTCGGATGAATTTTATATTTTTGCTTTAATAGTTTTTTAATTTTATTTAAAACAGGAGCAACTTTATATTGTGGTTTTACGGCAATTGCAAACCAACCAACATGATTACCACTATTAAATGCTTTTTGAAAAGTAGTAAAAGGAATAAAAATAGAATTTTGTCCATCAAAATTTACACCTTTCTTTTTGTTATATACACCAATAACTTGAAAGAAAACGCTATTAATTTCTATATATGTTCCGATAGGTTCTTCTGTTTTTTTGTATAAAAGTTTAACAGCATCGCTACCAATTACAGCTACTTTTCGTTTTTCATCAATATCTTTTTGGTTTAAAAATCGTCCTTCTACCAAATCTTTTTTATTAATATAGTCGATGGTAGGAAAATCGCCATACACAGTAGAGCCACTAGTTTGTCCATTTCTTGCCACTTTAGAAATAGATTTGTAACTACCAAGTTGGATTCTTGGCGAAAGCACATCAATTTCTTTAATATTTTCTCGCAACATTTTTACATCATCTAACGTGTACGAAATTCTACGACCTCTTTCAAAACCTTTATATGGTTTTCCTGTGCGTTGTCCCCAAACAAACATGCTATTAGTTGCAGTTCCTGCAAAAAGTCTTTCAAAACCGTTTTTCATTCCGTTTGTAGCACCTAATAAGGATATTAAAATTATAATGGCAAAAATAACTCCTAAAGTTGTTAAGATGGTACGTAGCATATTTTTAGTAAGTGTACTAAAAACTTCACGCCATAAATCTATATCGAATAATTTCATTTTAGTCTGCGTTTAATGCTTCTATTGGTTTAACTCTTGCTGCTTTGATTGCAGGTATTAATCCTGCTAAAATTCCTGCTACAACTAATATGGTTGTTGCTATGATTACGGTTTGTAATTTTACTTGCGGATTTGAAAAAGCAGGTGATTGAATTCCTTTACCTACTAATTTTACTAATGCCATTGCGAATAACATACCACCAATTCCAGAAATGGTTGTAATAAAAACCGATTCTAGTATTACTAAATTAATTATTTGCGATGGTTTTGCACCTATTGCTTTACGTATTCCTATTTCTTTGGTTCGTTCTTTAATAATAAATACTAAGATATTTCCGATACCAATAATTCCTGCAATTAAAATTAGCAAACCAACAAATACACTTATTGCGGTTAGCATCATGGTAAAGTTGTTTACATCTGAAAATTGTTCGGCATAATTATTTAGTCGGATTGCTCCTTGATCCTCAGGATCTACACGATGTCTTCGTTTCATTACTTCTTCTAGCATATCCGAAAAAGCCATTGCTTGTGTTAAATTGTATTTAGGATTATACGTTAGTACAATTAAGTTTATTTTATCGGTATTACTGTATAATCGTTGCATCGTTGTAACAGGAATATATAAATAGCGTTCTTCACGATCGTTTCCTTCGTCTGAATATGTTCCGATTATTTTAAAAGTAGAATTATTTAAGATTAATGTTTTCCCTAAAGGATCTTCATCTGCAAATAAATCTTCTTTAATTTTTTTACCAATAACTACTACTTTTAGTTTTTTATTAACATCGTTTGCGTTTAAGTATCTGCCAGAAGTTACGATTGTTTTTTCGATTAATTTATGGTCTGGTAATACTGCTCTTACTTGGTATGTTCCTGTTTCTTTTTTGTATTTTGCTTTAACCGTTCTATTAAATCTAGGTGTTATATACTCTATATCTTTAGAGAAATTACCTTGAATATATTCTAAATCATCGTTGGTAAAAGTAATACGTCTTCCTGCTTCAAATCCTGCATAAGGCAAGGTAGTAACACTAGGAAATATAAAAATAGAATTGGTTGCATCGTCGTTAAATTCGGATACAAATCCGTTTTTCATACCATTAACAGAAGCCAATAGCAATACGAGAATAAAAATTCCCCAAGCAACCGAAAAACCAGTTAAGAATGTTCTTAACTTATTTTTTTTAATGCTATTAAATATTTCTGCCCAAAGGTCTCTATCAAACATAATTTATTTAGTATTCAGTGTTCAGTGTTCAGTTTTCAGTATGCAGTTTTCAATATTCACTTTTAATTCTTAATTCATAACTCATAACTTATAACTCATAATTTATAACTCATAACTTATAACTCATAATTTATAACTCATAACTCATAATTTATAACTCATAACTCATAATTTATAACTCACTCGTTAGTTCATCGCTAATTATTCTACCATCTTTAAGGCGAACAATTCGTTTGGTTTGTTCTGCAACCTCTTCTTCGTGTGTAATTACAAAAACGGTCATTCCTTCGTTGTTAATTTCTTTGAGTAGTTCCATAACGGAATCGGTTGTAGTTGAATCTAACGCACCAGTTGGTTCATCTGCTAAAATTACTTTTGGTTTGGTAACCAAGGCTCTAGCAATGGCAACACGTTGTTTTTGTCCTCCTGATAATTCGTTTGGTAAATGCTTTGCCCAATCTTTTAAGCCAACTTTATCTAAATATTCTAGAGCTATTTTTTGTCTTTCTTTTCTAGCAACACCTTGATAGTATAAAGGTAACGCAACATTTTCTAAAGCAGTTTTATAGGATATTAAATTAAACGATTGAAATACAAAACCTAAAAATTTGTTACGTAAAACAGCAGCTTTGGTCTCGTTTAGTTTTTCAATTTTTTGTCCGTTTAAAAAATAATCACCTTTATCATGACCGTCTAAAAGTCCTACAATATTTAATAAAGTAGATTTTCCAGAACCAGACGAACCCATTATTGAAACGAATTCACCTTCCTTAATATGCAAATTAATTCCTTTTAAAACGTGTAAAAAATCTTTTTTACCAATTGGATACGATTTGTGTAAATCTACTATTTTAATCATCTTTAAAGGTTTTGCCTAAATGACAAAAGTAAACAAATCTATAATTTTTTTTGATGGCGTTTGCAACTTATGCAACAGCTCGGTTCAGTTTATTTTAAAACGAGATACAAATAAAAAATTTATGTTTGCATCTTTACAATCAGACGTAGCAAAAAAACTTTTGTTACATAAAAATGTTAAAAATAATTTAGATAGCATTATTTTGTTAGATAATAGTGTAATATATCAAAAATCTACTGCTATTTTTAAAATAGGAAACAAATTAGGATTTCCGTATAATTTAGGAAGTGTTTTTTTTATAATTCCTAAATTTGCGAGAGATTTTATATACAATTGGATAGCAAAAAATCGATATAAATGGTTTGGAAAAAAAGATAGCTGTATGCTTCCTACGAAAGAATATTTGGAGCGATTTTTGGAATAATTTAAATGAAAAAGTAAAAAATGTACACAAAACCACCAGAACTCGAACCAGAAGATTTCTACTTTAACGAACAAGGATATCGTGTTTTTACCGAGAAATACCATTTAAAACGTGGTTACTGTTGTAAAAATGGTTGCAAACATTGTCCGTATGGCTACGATAAAAAAACCGATAGTTTTAAAAATAAACCAAAAACCTAAAAAAAATTGAAAACCGATTTTTTAAAATACCAAGCACAAACAACCAATACACCTTTAGCAATTGAAATTTCTCATGCTAAAGGCTCGTATGTTTACGATACGAATAAAAAAAAATACCTAGATTTTATTGCAGGAGTTTCGGCAAATACCTTAGGACATTCCAATCCTAAAATAATAAAAGCCATAAAAGAACAAGCAGACAGTTATTTACACGTTATGGTTTATGGCGAATTTATTCAGAAAAAACCAGTTGCTTTAGCAAAATTACTAGCAAATAATTTACCTAAAAATCTAAACCAAGTATATTTGGTAAATTCTGGTACAGAAGCAACCGAAGGTGCTTTAAAATTAGCAAAACGAGTAACAAAACGTTCTGAAATTATCGCAGCAAAATTTGCATATCACGGTAATACACAAGGTAGTATGAGTGTTTGTGGTGCAGAAGAACAAAATCGTGCTTTCCGACCATTATTGCCAAATGTACGTTTTATAGAATTTAATAATCTAAACGATTTATCTAAAATTACTACCAAAACAGCTTGTGTAATTTTAGAAACCATTCAAGGTGGAGCAGGTTTTATTCTACCAAAAAAAGGCTATCTTAAAAAAGTAAAAGAACGCTGCGAAAAAGTTGGTGCATTATTAGTTTTAGATGAAATTCAAAGTGGTATTGGCAGAACAGGCAAATTATTCGAATTTATGCATCACGATATTTCTCCAGATATTGTAATTACAGGAAAAGGGCTTGGTGGAGGTTTGCCAATAGGAGCATTTATAACTTCCGATAAAAAAATGGCATTACTAAAAGAGAATCCAAAACTCGGACACATAACTACTTTTGGTGGAAATCCGCTTATTGCAGCTTCTGCATTGGCAACTTTGCAGGAAGTTTTAAATAGTAATTTAATGAATCAGGTACTGGAAAAAGAAAAAGTATTCCGTAAATTACTAAAACATACTGCTATTTTAGAAATTCGTGGCAAAGGCTTAATGCTTGCTATTATTGTAGAAACACCAGAACTCGCAAGCAAAATAATTTTAAAATGTTTAGATAGAGGATTGCTGTTGTTCTGGTTGCTTTTTGAAGGTCGTGCGATTAGAATAACACCACCTTTGACCATTTCAAATACCGAAATAGAGCAAGGTTGCGAAATAATTTTAACAGTTTTAAACGAAGTTATTTAAGTTTATTAAAGGATTTTATCTATTTTTGTAAGCTGTAAAGAATAGGAATTATGTTAGATAAAGTAAATAAATTAATAACCGAAGTAAAATCTTTTAAGACAACTAGTAAAGATGAGGTTGAACAATTCAGAATTAAATATTTAGGTTCTAAAGGAATGCTAAAAGAATTGTTTAACGAGTTTAAAAAGGTAGATGCTTCGTTAAAAAAAGACTTAGGACAAGCACTTAATAATTTACGAAAATCGGCTTCCGATAAAGTTGCAGAACTCAATGAAAAATTAGCAGATACTACCGAAAAAAAACTACTTTATGGTGATTTGTCTAGACCTGCTGAATCATTAGAACTAGGTTCAAGACATCCGATTTCAATAGTAAAAAACCGTATTGTTGAAATTTTTTCTAGAATAGGATTTAACGTTTCCGAAGGACCAGAGATTGAAGATGATTGGCATAATTTTACCGCTTTAAATTTGCCAGAACACCATCCTGCACGAGATATGCAAGATACCTTTTTTATTGAACAAAACCCTGATATTTTACTGCGAACACACACTTCGTCTGTACAAGTACGATATATGGAAAACAACAAACCGCCAATTAGAACCATTTCGCCAGGTCGTGTGTTTAGAAATGAGGATATTTCGGCTAGAGCTCATTGTATTTTTCATCAAGTGGAAGGGCTTTACATAGATACCGATGTTTCATTTGCCGATTTAAAGCAAACTTTATTGTACTTTACCAAAGAAATGTTTGGAAAATCAAAAATTAGATTACGACCAAGCTATTTTCCGTTTACCGAACCAAGTGCCGAAGTTGATATTTATTGGGGTTTAGAAACCGAAGTAGATTATAAAATTACCAAAGGTACAGGTTGGTTAGAAATTATGGGTTGCGGAATGGTAGATCCAAATGTGCTTAAAAATGCAAATATTGACCCTGAAAAATATTCGGGTTTTGCTTTCGGAATGGGAATTGAACGAATCGCAATGCTTTTATACCAAATACCAGATATTAGAATGTTTTACGAAAATGACAAACGTTTTCTTGAACAATTTAAATCTGTTTTATAATTTTAAATAAAAAACAGCTAAATAACATTTAGCTGTTTTATCATATTTTATTAATCACAAAAACAAAACAAATGAAAAGACATTTAGTAGTAACATTAGCACTTTTTTTGATATTTTTTTCGGTAAATGCACAAGAATTTACCACAAAAAAAACGGTAGCAAAAAAAGACAACAAACCTTTTACTAATAAAAAAGGAAGTAAATACGAATTTAAATTAATAAAAGATTTAGAAGCAACTCCTGTTGAAAACCAAAACCGAACAGGTACTTGTTGGAGTTTTTCCTCATTATCATTTATGGAATCCGAAATGATACGAAAAGGACATAAACCTGCAAATTTATCCGAAATGTTTATCGCTCGTAATGCATATATTGGTAAAGCCGAAAATTATTTGCGTATGTACGGAACATTTAATTTTGGCGAAGGTGGTGCTTTTCATGATATTCCTTGGGTAATTAAACGTTTTGGAATTGTGCCAGAATCTGTTTATACAGGATTGCAATATGGTTCTGACCAACACAAACATGCCGAAATGGAACAAGCTTTAGCAGCTATGCTTAAAGTTTTTGCTAAAAAACCACAAGGAGGAAAACTTACTAAAAATTGGAAAAAAGCGTTTACAAACGTAGTAGATGCTTATTTAGGCGATATTCCTGAAAATACAGAGGATTTTACTTTTAAAGTAGATGGCGTAACCTATACACCAAAATCGTATGCAAAGCATCTAGATTTAAACATGGATGATTATATTAGTATTACTTCTTATACACATCATCCTTTTTATAAAAAATTCGTTTTAGAAGTACAAGATAATTGGGCAATGCAATCTTGTTACAACGTACCTTTAGATGAATTTATGGATATAATGGAAGGAGCAATTAAAAAAGGATTTACCTTTGCTTGGGGAGCAGATGTATCTGAAAAAGGATTTTCAGCAAGAGATGCTCTAGCAATTTTACCTGTCGATGAAAGCACTATTGAGGCAAAAGGAAAAGATGACGTGTTTTTTAATAATGCAGGAGCTGAAAAAATAAGCAATGCATTTATGCAACCAGTAAAAGAAAAATGGGTAACACAGCAAGAAAGACAAGATGCCTTTGATGAGCAAACAACTACCGATGATCACGGAATGCACATTACTGGATTAGTAAAAGACCAAAAAGGAACAAAGTATTTTATTGTTAAAAATTCTTGGGGAACAAAATACAACCAATGCGATGGCTATTTTTATGCTTCTTTTCCGTATGTTAGATATAAAACAATGAATATTATGATTCATAAAGATGCACTATCTAAAGAAATGAAGAAAAAATTAGGGATTAAATAATTAACCTTGATTAAATTTAAGTTTAAAAAAATCTTGTGATTACAAAATCACAAGATTTTTTTATTATATTGTGTTTTTAGAAATACTATCCGCAAAAATTCATGGAATTAGCTTTGTTTAGATGTAAAATTTTAAAATCCGTAGGAATACCTTAGTATTTCAAGGGTTTTGAAATGAAGCAGATGAATAAAGATAATTTCAAACTCCCTCAAATTTGAGTATTATTAATTTGTATAATAAGTGTTTTAATTATTTGATTTACTATGTTTTAAC
>CAYOWM010000059.1:0-7537 GCA_964407635.1 uncultured Flavobacteriaceae bacterium | reverse complement strand
ATTGCATTATAACGTGTATCAAAATACGAAGTACCAAAGGCTATTTTTATTTGGTATTTATGATTTTTATTTGGATAAAATTCTAAAAACGGCAAAATTGTAATGGAATTTCCTTTTGTAGCATTTCCGTAATTTGTAAAATATACCGAAATGCCTGTTTTAGGATAATTTAATATTTTTTGCCAAGATTTATTAGGATTAAAATTATGCTTTCCTAAACTAAAACCAATGGTTGTTTTTGGGTTTTTATGTGTAAAAAACTCATAGGATGGAATTTGTTTTCCTATTAAAAATTCAGGTTGAATGTATAACGAATTATCTCTTTTATCTTGTGAAAATCCTAATATTAACACAAAAAACGCCACAAAAAATAATCGCATTTAAAACGTAATTTCTTTTTTTATTATAGTAGCATCGTTAACAACAAAAGGTGTTGGCATCATTTTTTTATCTGTTCTAGGTTTTACCTTTACCAAATCGTTTGTAAACAAATCGTAAGATACTTCGTACAAATCAAAAACTGGATGCTCTTTAGCAGGAAAAGTCATTTCAATATTTAAAAATTCGTTTGGTTCGGAAATAAAATATGATAATACGGATTTTCTTTTTTTAGTATCAAAAATAAAAGCATCTTTTTTATTTCGTCTAAAATCTTGTCCGTTTACTTTTAAATCTACAAAATGCACGATGTCTTTTGCAAGTAATTCAAATCTATTTGCCTTACGATTAGACAATACTTGTAGTTTTACCGTTCGGTTATTAAGTACAACTGTATCTTTTAAAATAGTAATGCTTGGCATTTGCAAAGGTACAACAGTTGTTTTTTTATGAATTTTAAATCGCGTAGCATATTTACTCGCTGTGGTTTCTTTTACAAAACTACCTTTTGTAGGTTTTTCGGTAAGGTATGCTTTATTAAAATCGTTAATTTTACTTTCGTAACTAGCAAAATACGCTTCTTGTTTATCGGCATCTAAAACATACACCAAACTTGTTGGTTGCTTACGGTTTTCGGTATAATTAGATTTAAAAGAAGCTATTATTAGTGCTAAAAAACCTACTAACAAAAATAATTGTCTGCCTCTTTTTGGACTATTATACGATTGAAAAATCGGAACAAACAAACCAAACAGCAAAACAATAAAAACACTGCTTACACCTAACATTTTTAAACCCAAACCAACAGGAAACATTTTAATTAACGGTGCAAAGACAAGTATGCTTGGTATGGCAAGTATTGTCAATAAAACAACTTTAACAGATCTAGATTTTTTAGAAAACAGCAAAATTGCCAAACTAACCAATCCTAAATAAACAGGAAGTATAAAAAAACTTGCTCCTTTTAAGTATATCACAATAAAAAAGTTAATAATTCCCCAAATAAATAATGGTGCGACGATTAAATTTTCGACTGTGTGTTTTTTAAAATAACGTTTATAAAACCAAAATAAAATTCCGATAGTAATCGCAGAAAAAGCAAAAATATAAAGATAACCATTATAGGTAAAACCGTGTAATATTTCGTTGTACTGAGGATGTATTATTTTGAGTAGTTTCCACCCAAAAGTTGCTGTTATTCCTGAAAAAAATAAAGAACCCAAAAACGGAACAAAACCTGCAAACATAGATTTTGTAGTTAATTGATGTCTTTGCACACCAACAAATGTAATGCCAAAAAACAACAATGCAGCAAGAATAAACATTGGCACTGTCCACGAAAAAGGATAATTTACCAATCCCATTTTAGGAAAATTAAAAAACACATTATCCGAATCGCTATTCAAATTATCTAAATTAGCATCTGCAAAATAATTTAATAAGGCTGTTAAATACGAACCTTGATGCTCTAAAGTATTTCTATCTAAATTAGCATAGGTATCGTTTGCTGTATGGTAATCAAAATGATCTCCAATAAATGCAAAGTTAAAACCGTTAATATTTCCGTCTTGTCTAAAGACGGTTAAATCGGTATCGTTTGGAAGCATTTTATAAATACTGTACATTAATGAGTTTGATACAGGATATTTAGGATTTGCTTTATTAAATGCTTGTATTAAATTTTTATTTCCACCATTTGTTTCTATAAGCATATAACTTGGACCACCAGAGCCTCGTGCTTCAAAATTTAAAACCAAACCAACATTTCCGATAAGTGCATTATTGTTTACAAAAGCATCTGCTCCTAATAAACCAGTTTCTTCAGCATCGCTAAACAAAATTATTATATTATTTTTTGGTTGTTTATTAGTCGCTAAAAAAGCTCTCACACCTTCTAAAATAGTTACGACACCACTTCCTGCATCACTTGCTCCGAAAGAGGAATGTGGAGAGGAATCGTAATGTGCAAGTAATACTAAACTTTTTCCGTTAGGATTGCTACCTTTTATAGTGGCAAAAATATTTTGTGTTTTTGTAGCTGCACGCCATTTTGTATTAATGCCAATTTGTACTTGTTCATTTACTTGTAAGCCTAGTTTTGTAAGTTCTTGTTCGATATAGTTTTTTACCTTATTGTGTTCTGGTGATCCTACAAAATGTTCTTTTTGACTAATTTTACTTAAATATTGTAAAGCTCTTTCTGTTGAAAAATTGGTTTTTGCTGTGTTATTATCGCTTATTTTACTTGGTAATTGCGAATGAAAACTGAAAAAAATAAAAAATATAATTAATAAAAAAGAAATTACGGAAGTATAGTTAGTTTTCATAAAGTAAGGTATTAGTTATAGTTTATTCTCTTTTTACTAGCAAGTAATATTCGTTTTCTAAAGGCAAATATCCTTGATCGTAAATGTAAAAATACGTTTTTCCTGCTTTAGTTTTATAAATTGACGTAAAAAAATTAAAATCAAAATTTTTACTAATCATTTTTGAACGCGTTATTTTGGTTTTTCCGCTTTTATTTAATTCGGTTAAAACCGTATAATTTTTACGCAACCTGTTGTTTGTATTGCGAATTAAATTATTACTAGATCTATTCCGTTTGTTATTATAGGTATTTCTACAATAATCCGAACAGAATTTTTTATCGATTCTACCTAAAACACTTTTATCACATTCTAAACATTTTTTCTTTTCCATAACGATTTTGTGTTAATTTAAGAGATTAACAAATAATTAATTATGCTATCGTTACAAATATATGAAAAAAAATGATTTTAACAATATATTTTTTGTGATTTAAAATATTGAATTACAATAAATTAATACCTCATTTAAACAGTATAACAGGAATTATGTATCCTTTATAAAATATATTAGAAAGTAGTTATTACCTTACGGATAGCTACTAACTTCGTTAACAAATCTTCTAAATAATCTAATTTAAGCATATTTGCTCCATCGGATTTGGCACAACTTGGATCGTAATGGGTTTCTAAAAAAATACCATCTACTCCTACTGCAATTCCTGCTTTAGCAATGGTTTCAATAAGTTCTGGTTTTCCTCCTGTAACACCACTAACTTGGTTTGGTTGTTGTAAAGAGTGTGTAATGTCTAAAATAGTTGGTGCATATTGTTGCATGGTTGGAATACCTCTAAAATCTACAATCATATCTTGGTAACCAAACATGGTGCCTCTATCGGTAATCCAAACTTGTTCGTTGCCAGAATCGGTTACTTTTTTTACAGCGTGTTTCATGGCATCGGCACTCATAAATTGTCCTTTTTTTAAGTTAACCACTTTGCCTGTTTTTGCAGCAGCAACTACCAAATCGGTTTGTCGCACTAAAAAAGCAGGAATTTGTAATACATCTACGTATTTTGCTGCTTTGTGTGCATCGGAAACTTCATGAATATCGGTTACGGTTGGCACATTAAAATGTTCGCCTACTTTTTTTAAAATTTCTAAAGCCTTGTCATCACCAATACCTGTAAAACTATCTAATCGTGAACGGTTTGCTTTTTTAAAACTTCCTTTAAAAATAAACGGGATTTCTAGTTTATCGGTAACTGCTTTGATTTTTTCGCAAATTTGAAATGCCATTTCTTCGCCTTCAATAGCACAAGGTCCTGCTAACAAAAAGAAATTACCTGATTTTGTGTTTTTTATATTCGGAATTAAATCTAGATTCATTTTAAATAATTTTTGCAAAGGTAAGACTTTTAAAACAGATACTTAATAGGCTCTTTTATTATTTCCTTCGTAAAAATTTACAAATGCTTTGTTTACAAATTTTGCTCCTCCTATGGTTGGATAATTTCCTGTAAAATACCAATCTCCTTTATGATTAGGGATTGCTTGATGTAATTGATCAACTTCTTGAAAAATTATTTTTACGTTAGATTTTATCGTTTCATTAGTAAGTAATATTCCTATTTTATCGGATATTTCTTCCGTTTTAAACGGTTTATAAATTTCTTTTACAAAATTTTGTGTTGCATTTGGTTCTGCTTTGCATTTTTTATAAACTTGCTCAATAATAGATTCTTGCTTGGTTTCTTTTAGTAATGCAATTGCTGCTTTAAAGGCTATAAAATCACCTAATTTTGCCATATCAATTCCGTAGCAATCTGGATATCGAATTTGTGGTGCAGAGGAAACGATAATTATTTTTTTAGGATGTAAACGGTCTAAAATTCGTAAAATACTCTTTTTTAAAGTTGTTCCTCTAACAATACTATCATCTATAACAACTAAGTTATCTGTTGGTTTTACTACGCCGTAAGTAATATCGTAAACGTGTGCTACCAAATCATCGCGACTGTTATCATCGGCAATAAAAGTACGTAATTTTGCATCTTTTATGGCTATTTTTTCAATTCGTGGTCTAATTGCTAAAATTCGTGTAAGTTCTTTTGCAGAAATACTTCTTTTACCATTTAAGATAATTTTTGTTTTTTCGGCATTTAAGTAGTTTTCGGCTTCTTCGGTCATACCAATAAAAGCAGTTTCAGCGGTGTTTGGAATGTATGAAAAAACGGTATTATCTACATCATCATTAATTGCTTTTAGTATTTTAGGAAATACTAATTTTCCTAATTCTTTTCTTTCGGTATAAATATCGGAATCGTTTCCTCTAGAGAAATAAATTCGTTCAAAAGAGCATGATTTTTTTTCTAAGGGTTTGGTTATTTGTTGGACGCTTGTTGTACCATCTTTTTTAATAATTAAAGCATGTGCTGGTTCTAATTCTTTAACTTTAGATAAAGGAACATTAAAAACAGTTTGAATTGCTGGTCGTTCGCTTGCAACTACTACAACCTCATCATCCTGATAATAAAATGTTGGTCTAATTCCTGCTGGATCACGCAATACAAAGGCATCACCATGACCAATTAATCCTGTCATGGCATAACCTCCATCCCAATTTTTAGAGGCTCGTTGTAAAATTCGTTGTATGTTAATTTCTTTTTCAATAATTGGCGAAGCATCTTTTTTAGTAATACCACGTTCTTTGCAAGATTGGTAAATGTTAGCAACTTCATCGTCTAAAAAATGACCGATTTTTTCCATTATAGTAACGGTATCGGTATTTTCTTTAGGATGCTGACCAAGTTCGATTAGTTCTTGTAAGAGTTCATTGGAATTTGTCATATTAAAATTCCCTGCCATAATCAAGTTTTTGTGTCGCCAATTATTTTGACGCAAAAACGGATGCACCGATTCGATACTATTTCTACCAAAAGTACCATAACGAACATGACCTAAAAACACATTACCAACATAAGGCATATTTTGTATTTGCCAATCAATGTTTTCTTTTTTATCTGGGTTTTTTTCTAAAAGATTATTAATTCTAGAATTTATCTTTTTAAATATATCTTGAATTGGTTGTTGTTGGTTAGAACGTACACGACTAATATATCGTGTACCAGGTTTTACATCGATTTTAATACTGGCAAAACCTGCTCCGTCTTGTCCACGGTTGTGTTGTTTTTCAAGCAACAAATACATTTTTTGAATGCCATAAAATGTAGTTCCGTATTTTTTTTGATAAAATTCTAATGGTTTTAGAAGTCTTACCATTGCAATTCCACACTCGTGTTTTAATTGATCGCTCATTTTTGGTTACTGTTTTCTATGAGTTAGTTAGTTGTTTTTTTTATTTTGAGATGTATGAATTACATTAAAAATTTCAATTTTATTGCAATTCTATATCAAATTGTGTCAATTGCTTAAATTGTTGTAACCGATTTTCTATTTCGGTTTTTGTTAAATTTTGCATACGTTCTGTTCCGAATTTTTCTACACAAAAGGAAGCTAAATTGGAACCATAAATAACAGCATTTTTCATATTTTCAAAAGAAATATTATCGGTTTTTGCTAGGTATCCTGTAAATCCTCCTGCAAAAGTATCTCCTGCTCCTGTTGGATCAAAGACTTCGGCTAATGGTAATGCTGGAGCATAGAACATTTTTCCTTCGCTAAATAGTAAAGCTCCGTGTTCGCCTTTTTTAATTACAACATATTTTGGACCCATTTCGTGTATTTTCATTGCTGCATTTACTAAAGAATATTCGCCACTTAATTGTCTTGCTTCTTCATCGTTAATCGTAATAACATCTACTTTTTTAAGTACTGTTAGTAATTCTGGCAATGCAATATTCATCCAAAAATCCATCGTATCCAAAACAACTAATTTTGGTTTTACAGTCATTTGATTAATTACGCTTAATTGTACAGAAGGATGTAAATTTCCTAACATAACAATTTTACTATCTTTAAAATCATCTGGCACTATCGGATTAAAATGTTCTAAAACGTTTAATTCGGTAACTAACGTATCTCTTGAATTCATATCGTTATGGTATTTTCCTGACCAAAAGAAGGTTTTGCCATCTTGTACTATTTCAATACCTGATGTGTCGATATTTTTAGCATTAAGCATATCTAAATATTCTTGCGGAAAATCGCCACCAACGATAGATACAATTCCTGATTTTATACCAAAATTAGAAGCAGACAAACCAATATACGTTCCTGCTCCTCCTAAAATTTTATCGGTTTTACCAAATGGAGTTTCAATAGCATCAAAAGCTACAGTTCCGACAATTAAAAGTTTACTCATTTTATAAAATGTTTATTTTTTGCAAAAGTACGTTTTTTATAGGATTATTATCTATAGAATTGCAATTCTTGTTTTTAGGGTTATTTTTTATCCATTTTCATTAAACCATTTTGAAATAAATAATCTGCTGTTTGGTAATACGAAATGGTTTCTTTTAAAAAATTTGCATCCATATTTATTGGTTCAAGTAGGTTTTTTTGTTTTTCCCAATGGTAAAAATGTGCGGTTTTAATGGTTCCTAAAACCAATACTTTATCTTGTTTTAACAAACCTAATTTTTGGTAATTCCCAACTAAAGCTCTTTCTTGTGATTGGTTAATTTTTTCGATATCTCTTCCGTAAAGTTTCGATTCATAACTCCAATTTAAATAACCAAATAAGGTAGGAAATATATCAATTTGCGAAGTTAATTTACGTTGTATTTTAGCTGGTGTATTTGGTAAATTATAAATCATTACAGGAATGTGATAATTTGCAATATCTAATTCCGATCGTCCTGCACTACTAGCACAATGGTCTGCCATAATTA
>CAYOWM010000058.1:0-7568 GCA_964407635.1 uncultured Flavobacteriaceae bacterium | reverse complement strand
GAACAACTATTAGTAATACACCAAGTTTAGAATTGCAAGAGTCATCAAATTATGGCATTCTTTATTTTAATAACGACTTGTATAATCAACTTCAAATAAATGCTGGAGTAAATTATCAAAAAACTACCGGAAGCTTTTTTATGAATTCGCTAATTAACGAAAATATAACTCAAATTAATTATTTTTATTTACCACAAGATAATACTAATATAAATTTTAATTTTCTAATATCAAAATATATTCCGTTTATAGAATCTACCATAAAATTGAGTTCTAATTATTCCATTTCCGAATATAAAAATATCGTTAACAATTCAGAGTTGAGAAATAATAAAAATCAGTTTTTAGATGCCAAACTGTTTATGAAAACTGCATTTGATGGGTTTATAAATTTTGAAAATACTATAAGTTTGTCTAAATCTATTTCGCAAAATGAGAATAACAGTAGATTTATTAACCAATCATTAAATAACAGATTTGCAATCATTATAGAACCAACAAAAAAATGGTTTATTTTACTTTCATCTGACTATTTTTTACCAAACATAGAAAGTAAATTAGAAAACTATATGTTTCTTGATGCTTTAATAAGATATAAACCAAAAAATAAAAAAATTGAATTTAATTTTGTAGCAAAAAATTTATTAAATAAAAACAATTTTGAACAAATACAAACTTCAGATTTTTCGACTAATATTTATAGAACCAATATTTTACCAAGATATTATTTATTAAATATGACATATAATTTTTAGTTTAATCTAAATATTACCGCAAACTAAAATGTCCTTTTCGTTCGATACGTTGTCCTTGATTGTTAAAAAATACAGCAACAAACCAATAATCGGTTGGTTCGGCAAGTTGGTTTAAGTATTTTCCGTCCCAACCAATATCTTGGTTGGTAAATTTAGATATAATTTTGCCATGTCTGTCAAAAATAGTGATTAAAACTTTGCTAAAAGCATCTACACCTTTTATTTGCCACGTGTCGTTTATACCATCGCCATTTGGTGTTAAAAATTTAGGAAATCGAATAATTTGAACTTCTTGTATTACTTCGCCACAACCATTTCTATCTCTAATATGAACGCTGTGTAAACCAACTGAAACAGATTCAAAAATATGACCTGTATTGGTGTTTCCTGTAACAAAATCGCCATTATCTAAAGCAAAATCATAATCGCCTTCGCCTGTAACGATAACGGTTATTTTGTTATTTTCTGAATTATCTTGTATAATAATACTAGTTATCGAAGCAATATTAGATTCCGTAATTTCAAAATATTTTGTTCTAGAGCAATTTGTTCCGTCTGTTGTGGTAGCAGTAACCGAATATTTTCCTGCTTTGCTCATTTCTAGGTAGGTGTTTGATGTATCTACCGAAATATCAGTACCATCTCTATCGTACCAATTATACGTATAATCACCTTCTTGATTATAAATATCTACTGAAATTGGCATTGGTAAATTTAGGCATAAGGTTTGGTTGTCAATATCAAATTCTGGTAGTGGATTTACAACAAAATCCATTGTAGTACTAACCGAACAGTTGTTATTATTACGATTGCTAATTACAGCAGTTACAATTTGGCTAGTAGTATCAAACGGATTTGGTAACGGACTTGGATTGCCTTGTTCGTTAAAAATTTGTGTACCATCCTCGTTAAAATAGGTAATTTCCATTTCAGGTTGTGCATAATTACTTCCTAAAAGTGTGTATTCTACAAGGTTTGTATTAAACGAAGCAATGCCATCTTGATCGTTTATACCATCATCGCAAAGTGGTGTAAAAACAGGAGTGTCTGCAATGTATGGTGTCGCATCGACAATAAAATTAAGCGTTGTTTCTGCTTGACAAGGACCTTCAGTTGCATTGGTAATATTGTTTTTTGCAAGTACACGAAAAGTTGCTGTACCAGTTAAAAACGGATTTGGTAAAGCAGGAGAATATTCTGTGCCATCTGTCGCAATGTACGTTAGTGTTACACCTGTTTGTCCTTGTAAAATTTCATTATTATAGGTACTTGTATCAAATGCAAAAGTTCCGTTTATATCATCTGCACAAGTTCTTTTATCACTTGGTTGATGTACTATCGGAATTGGTTCGACAAACAATTCAACAAATAAATTTTCACCAAATCCAATGCAATCTAAGTTTGAAGTGCTGTTTACACGAATATATATTTTTTCGTAATTTACAGAATTGATATTTCGATAATTATTTAGATTAGTAATTTCATTTTGTTGTAACAAACCATCTTGTATGTTGTGGTAAAAATATACTTGTAAATCAGCTTGTTGTGTGATAGGAAACAAAGCAATAACATCATTTGCAATATTGCTTAAATCAAAACTAGCAATGCCATCGGTTTGATCGTTGTTTGCATTATCCTCACCATTTGTATCTAAAAAATCATCGCAATGCGAAATAGAATTATGATAAATGGTATTAGTTGTAGTTATTTGAATTTGTATTTCGGAAATGCTAAAACAACCATATTGGTTTTCGATTCTTGCCCAAATACTACGTGTATTTGTGTAAAAATTAGTATCATTTGCAATAGAAAGTGTACCAGCAATAGCATCTGCATTAGTATTGTGGTAAGTTATGGTTACATTATTTTCTGAAGTGATTTCAGTATTTAAAATCGTTAAATCTAAATAGGAAAAGCCATCTGTATCCTCATCACATTGTTTAATGTTAATTGGTGAATTTACAATAGGATTTGTATGAAAAGCAACATTTGCTTCACCACGTAAAGGACAATCACCATTATCAAATTCAACCGATAATACATAAAATCCAGCACCATAAACGGTATTTTCATCGATATCTAAAAATGGAGTGGTAACAGGAATAGTATTTGAGTCCTTAGTCCAAGTGTAGGTTATTCCAACACCAGCAGGAAAGCCAGAAGTGTCTGGTTGAAGACGATACGTGTCTCCTTGACATAAATCTAAATCGGTAATAATATCTGTTGCAGTAGGAATGACAATATTTAAGTTTGAAATAAATAACGATTGTATAAAAGGAGGTAATCCTTGTGTAGAAGTAGCACTTCCTAAACTTATTGTTTGGTGTTCGTAATTTACAGCTGCACCTAAGTTATTCGGTTCGTTTATAACACTTATAGCATCAGAATTATCACTTGCCCAATAAATTTTACCATTCGATGCTAATTGCAAAGCACCTCTTGTATTAAAATAGGAATACACTAAATATCTTGATGCATTCACATCCGTAGGAGTTGTTTGTTCTAAATCAAATTGAAATAATTTTTCTTCTGCACCATTAAATTCACCAGTACTTATATATAGTCTTTTGCTATTTGCAGAAAATTCTACACCATAGCCGTTGTTAGCTGATAGGTTTAAAGAATAGCCATTTGAGATTGTGCCTGTAGTAACATCAAAATTATAGATATATGTTCCTCCAGTCATATTTGCAGCTACTATTTTTTGTCCGTTAGGTGATACTTTTAAATAGCCTCTTACATCTAAAAAAGCAGAATTAGTAACTGTAGAAATAACAGGGTTTGTAGAAACGCCAGATGCATCTACATAAAACGAATAAAATCTGTTGTTTACCAAAGAAATAACCCAATATGCATTACAACCATCCGCTTCAACAGCAGTAACTTTTTCAGTCCACGAATCACTTAAAGAACCAGATAAATTTACAGGAGTAGATACTACAGCACCTAATCCTGTATTTGCTGTCATATCAATGGTATAATATTTAAAACCAGCATTAGGATTTGTCCCTAGTGGTGTCGCATTCGTACCAACGGTAAACAAATAAAATAAATCATCATTGTTAGGATTGGGTACAATTAATCCAGATTGTGAACTAGACGGATTTCCTCCTAAATTAGTTCCGTTTTGCATGATTGTATGGTTTCGGCTATACACTGTAACACCATCGGTATAAAATAATAAATTACCATTTGCGTCAGAAAAAGACGAGCATCCTTCGGTTGTAACTAGAGCTCCTCCTGTTATCGGTACAGGATCTCCTGTACTAAAATTAAGTCCTGCATGATTACCAAAAAACCAATTATCAGCTTCTCTTTGTGAAAAACTAGTTATGAAAGCACCTAAAAATAGGGTTATGGTAAATAGAAATTTAGTATTCATACTTGTGCTTTTATTTAAGAATGACAGAATTTCATTCCGACTCTAGCTTACAAATATAAGGAAACGTATTTTTATTTTATCTGTTTTTGTTTACAAATCTCTACGTTTTAATAATTTGTAGGATAGAAAAATGAAAATAAAAGTCCAAATTACTACAATGAGTAATTGGTACCAATGTATGTGGTAATCGATATTTAATAATTCTTTAGTGTTACTTTCTTTAGCCATAGTTTTTACAAACTTAAATCTAGAAAAAGGTTGAATTATTAAATTAGACATCGCTTGTAATGGAAAAAATTGTGAAACTTTTTCGTAAATATCTGTATTTCTAAAAAAGTTCCAGCGCATTAAACCATAAGCTATTTTTTCTATAAAAAACCAAACTAATAAGCCACCAATAGCAAAGGCAGAACGTTTTATTAAAACACCTAAAAATAAACCAAAACTAAAAAATCCTACTAGTTTTATAAAATATGCCAATAAAAACTCTAAATCCGTTGTTACGGATGAAAATTCTTTAAAATCAGAATATAAATATCCTTGTATTAAAGAAACTACTAGTACAAATAAGGTTGAAATAAACGATAAAGTTAAAACCATATAGAACTTAGATAGAATAAATTCTTTTTTACTTAAACCGTCAATTAAGTTTTGTTTTATAGTGCGATTTGCATATTCGTTTGCTGTTAAAGAAACTACCACTAAAAGCAAAAATATTTTAAAAAGAGAGGCAAAATAAGTGTTAAAATGCCATATATACGGAAAATTAAAAATGCCTTGATCGGCAATATTTAGTTCTAATTCACCTAAATTTAATTTTATCGATGCAATTAATGAAATGCTCATTAATAAGAAAAAATAAACAATAATTAAAATCTTACTGGCTTTACTATTTTTAAGTTTTATCCATTCTATTTGTAATAATCTAAACATTTTTTTGAGCATTATTGGTTAAACTTAAAAATTGTTGTTCTAAACTTGGTTTTCTTTTTTGTAAATGTGAAAGAATTATGCCGTTTTGAAAGCAATATTGATTAATTTCGGAGGCAGATAAATCTTTGCTTAGTGTAAGAGTTAGTAGTTCTTTTTCTTTTTTTATAGCCGAAACACCTTCTAAATTTAATAAAACACTTTCTAAACCTTCAATATTTTTAGAAACACTTACATCTACAAATCCAACGGAAGCAGTCATTTCATCGGTTCTGCCTTCGTATAATTTTTTTCCTTTTTGAATAACGATTACATGTGAACAAATTTTTTCTACTTCATCTAATAAATGCGAAGCCAATAATATGGTAGCACCATCGTTTGCTATTTTTTTAATGATTTCTCGTATTTCGTGAATTCCTTGCGGATCTAATCCGTTAGTTGGTTCGTCTAGAATTAAAAATTCAGGATTGTTTAATAATGCCGATGCAATGGCCAAACGCTGTTTCATACCCAAAGAAAAGCTTTTAAATTTGGAATGCTTTCTAGAAAGTAAGTTTACTTGTTCTAGTTTTTGATCGATTCTAGTTTCCGAAATACCTTTTATTTTACAAACTAACCGTAAATTTTCATAAGCACTCATATTTGGATAAAAATTAGGATGCTCGATAATTGCACCAACTTTTTTTAAAGCATCATGCACTTCTAATTCACCGTCAAACCACGAAAAATTCCCACTAGTTTTATTAACAACATTTAAAATAATGCCTAAAGTAGTAGATTTACCACTTCCGTTTGGACCTAGAATTCCGTAAATATTTCCTTTTTTAATGGTAAAAGATAATTTGTTTACAGCGTGAACCTTACCAAATTTTTTGTCTAAACTGTTTAATTCTAAAATTGTATTCAAAATAATTTGTTTTGTTTTTTATACGACGAGCAAGAATTAAATATGTTACAAGTTCTTTTTTTTATATCTTTAGCAAAAATTTAAAAAAATGAGAACACAAAAACAATGGTTTGCAGAATATGCTGCAAGTCATCAAAATGCAACGAATCAAAAAATACATTATTTTTGTGTGCCAATTATATTTTTTAGTATTGTTGGTATGCTACTGTCTATAAATACTTCCTTTTTAGAGAAAATTATAAATATTGGTAATCCTTTAATAGAAAATTGGGCGAGTATTTTATTAGTTTTTTTATTAGTTTTTTATTTGAAGTTATCTTTTAAAACGTTTTTAAAAATGTTTATTTTTTCGTTAATTTCGGTATTAGGAAATTATTATTTAGGGCAAATAGTACCATTATTTTACACAAATTTAGCTTTATTTATCTTAGCATGGATAGGTCAATTTTACGGACATAAAGTAGAAGGGAAGAAGCCTTCATTTTTTAAAGATTTACAGTTTTTATTAATTGGTCCTGCATGGGTTTTTGAGAAAATAAATTTATCAAATAATTAATATGAAACTTATAAGTAAAATTATTTTTTTATTCTTTTTAAGCAATATTTGTTATGGACAAATGGTTAAAGGTTGTGTTTATAGTAAAGTAAACCAAAAGCCACTTTCATCTGTTACTCTATATTTTAATAATACCACAATAGGTGCTATAACAAATGATAATGGATATTTTGAAATAAAAGCACCAAAAATTAATACAAAATTAGTTGTACAGCATTTAGGTTATCGTGATGAAATTATACAAAATATAGATAAAAATGAACTTTTACATATTTATATGGCTGAAAAATCCGATGAATTAGATGAGGTAATAGTAGAATACAAAGACCCTTTACCAAGAAAACTTAGATTATCTATGTTTAAAAGAGGCTTTTTAGGAAATACAAATAATAAAAAATGCAAAATTTTAAATGAGAATGATTTGAATTTGCGATACAATATGCGTAAAAAAACATTACTTGTAAATTCAAAAAAACCTATATTGGTAGAAAATAAGACTTTAGGTTATAAATTAGAGTTTTCATTGATTCATTACTTATCCGAAAATAAATCTTTTGGTTCTAAAAAAGTTTCTTATTACGGAACAACAAAATTTGAATCCATTTCAAATAAAAGAAAAATTATAAAAAATAGAGAAAAAGCATATTTTGGTTCAATACTTCATTTTATGCGTTCTATTTATAACAAATCATTAAAAGAACATAAATTCGGAGCTGTTAATAATGGTATTATTGTCGATTTAGATACTTTTATTAAAGTTAAAATAAATAAAGATATAGCTTATGTACAGGTTTTAAAAGATACACTTGATATTATTTATTATAAAAATAATGCTAAAAGGCAGTCAAAAATGATTGTTAAGGGTAAAGAGTTTACAATCGATAAATTTGGGAATCATTATTCCGATTCTAGAATTACATTTAGTGGTGATATGGGAATGCAAAAAACATGCGATATGTTACCGTTGGATTATAAAAAATAGTTTTATTTTACATACTTCGTTCGTTTCATAAAACTTAAAACTACCAATCCTAAAAA
>CAYOWM010000057.1:0-7694 GCA_964407635.1 uncultured Flavobacteriaceae bacterium | reverse complement strand
AGTTAATGTAGCAATTAGTTAATGTAGTAATGAGCCAGTCATTGCGAGGGAGGAACGATCGAAGCAATCCGTTAGTGCGAAGCGATACTTTTATCAAACCAATGGTTGTTCAAAAGATTGTATAAAATTAAGTAAGTGAGTTGTTAGTTGTGCCATTTCTAATGTATTTTAGAAATGGCACTCTTTTACACTCCCAAATAATTTTTTTTGCTAAAACTTTGTAACTCAACAAAAAATAGAGTATCATTCCACGTGATGGAGTCTTGTAAGTGAAAAACCGACCAACGTTTTAATAATACCATTGTGATAATCGGTTTAATAAGCTAAAAAGCATTCTTAATAATTGTATTCATTGCTTTTGATCGCATTTTTTTATATATTTTTAATTGCGAAGTGCTAATTATTCGTCGTAAAAAAACTTCTTTTTCATTCATAATACTTTGTATTTTCCAATATTTTGACCAATTGCTTTTATGCGATCGTATAACTTCCGTTTCTACTCTATTAGCATAAATAAAATTTAAACTATCTACTTTAGGTATTTGTTTTTTGGTTAATTTTAATTCTGCTATCATACGTTTAGTTAATAAATCTGCTCGTTTTTTTGCAGTATTTAAACTATCGGGAATTTGTTTTTGCGAATAACAAAATATGGTTATAAAAAAACTAATAAGTACTAACAGAAACTTCATTTTCTTTAATTTTAGTGGTTATTTCAGTAAATTTTTTAATGTAGTTTTTGTGATTTGTTTTCATTAAAGTATCCCAAAAATTAAAATACAAACCAAAATTAGCATTTGCCCTTTGGTGATGCATATTGTGATGTGTAGATGTATTAATCCATTTTAAAATAGGATGTTTTACAAACCAAGTTGGTAAAAATTCATATCCTAAATGTCCCATAACATTAAATAATATGGAAATATTAAAGACAATAAATAAAGCTAAAGGATGTACAGGAAGTACAATAATTAAAATAGGAAAAATTAATATTTCCGCAAAAGCTTCGGCAACATCAAACGAAAAGGAAGTAAAAGGTGTTGGATTTCTAGACTCGTGATGAATTTTATGAAAAATAGGAAATAATTTTGGATGATGAACTAATCGGTGCATCCAATAGAAATACGTATCGTGCAATAATAACATAATTCCGATAGATATAAAAAAATAAGTAATGCCATAAGTACCAATTTCTGTATAAATTTGTGTTAGATTATTAATTTTTAAAAAATAAATAACCAATCCGAAAAGAGCAAAAATCAAAGTTGTTATAAAGCTATGTTTTATTTCGCTTTTTATAATGCTTTTTTTAGGGAATACTTTTTGAATGCGTTTATACACTAATTTTTTACGTTTTAATTTGTAAAAATACAGGTAAGGGATGCCTGCAAAGATTAAATATCTCAAAAAGACAAAGCTAACAACAAAGATTAATGTCTGTAAAATTCCGAAATTGGTTATTAAATTTTCCATTTTTTATGTTTTAGATAATTAGTTTAAATCTATTGTATAGGTTTCGTTGTTAATGGTTAACGTTGCGGTTCGTTGTCCGTTAAACACAAGGTTTGCTGTAAAATTAAACGTTTGGTTATCTGTGGTAGTTCCTGTTAAAACAATAGTTGCATTTCCTGAATCGATAAGATAGGTTTCTTTATTTACCGTAATATCGGTAAACATAATTTCTACGGTACTGCTAACATTTCTAGTATTTACAGCATTTAGTTCTTGGGTTCCGACACGTTTAAAATAGCCAGAAAAGGTTAGACTATCTGCACTTGGTTGCAAACCAAAAACATCCATTGAACTTTCCGTACTATCTTGCGAAACAATATTTTGCGTGTGGTAATTACCATTCGATGAAATTAAAAAATTGATAGATTGTGGTATATTTAAGTTGTTGCAATTCATTTGATATGTCCAATTAACAGTATAATTTGCAGTAACTACTGTTTCGGCATAATGCCGTTCAAAATTATCTTGGTATTGTATGTTACAATCTGAATTTACAGCATAATTTTCGGTACTTTCTTTTGCTATTTCCTCAATTTCGGCATCAAATCCTGAGGTGTTTTTTTGTAAAGAAGATGCGATTAATTCTTTGGCTTCGTTATTACTTAAAGTATCTATAATTTCCTCTTTTTTATTACAAGAATAAAACGATATAATAAGTACTGTTGCAATAATAATTTTGGTGATTTTCATAATTTGTGATTTTTATTGTTTTTATAATTATGATGCAAATAAAAGACAGTTTTAAAGTCTGAAAAAAAGAAATCAACCAATGGTTATAAAATTTCAATAAACGGTAGTAAAATTTTAATTTTACCGTTTGTTGATAAAAACAAACGATTCATTTAAAAGACGTGAAAAACCAATTTTATTAATGTATTTTTGAATTTAGTTACTATAAAAGCTGCTTTTATGAACAACAGACGCTTATTTTATATCACACATATTAGTTTTTGGCTAATTTATTTAGCTATTTCTGTTTGGGTGTTTTCTAATTTTTTATCGATTAAAGCAAGTTTTTTGCGAAGTTTCGCTAACGGAATGCCGTTATTTATATTAGTATATATTAATATATGGAATATCAATACTTTTTTTGAAAAGAAAAAAATACTTACTTCAATAATAATAGCATTTGCATTAATTTTAATTTTTATACCTATACGATATTACATTAATAGTAGTGGATTTTTTAATACCAATTTCGGATTTAAAAATACACCACAAACCCTAATTCTTGGTATTGTTATAACCAATTTATTAATGATTATGTTTAGCACTTTTTACCAAATTTTAGTAAATAGATTTATAAAAAACAAAAAACAATCCAAAGAAATTCAAGCGTTTCAAGCTGCACAATTAACCTATTTACGATCGCAAATTAATCCGCATTTTTTGTTTAATACCTTAAATAATATCTATTCTTTAGCCATGGTAAAATCGGATAAAACACCAAAAATGGTTTTAAAATTAGCCGATATTTTACGCTATGTTGTCTATCAAAAAGACGATAAAAAAGTTTTGCTAACAGATGAAATTAAATTAATTCATCATTTTATAGATTTAACCAAATTAAAATTTGAAACCGAACCAAATATTCAATTTTCTATCCAAGGAATAACCAATAATATGTATATAGAACCTATGATTTTGATTCCGATTGTAGAAAACTGTTTTAAACATTGCGATATAGATACAAACAAAAATGGTTTTATAAAAATAGATTTAATCTGTAACGAAAACATCTTGCATTTTACTACCGAAAACTCAAAAAACAACACACTTAATCAAAAAGATAAACTTGGTGGTGTAGGTTTAAAAAACATAAAAAAACGATTAGAACTAACCTATACTAATAATTTTAACTTTACTTTTAACGATACAGAAAAACGTTTTAAAGTAACCTTATTATTAAAAAAAATAGATTCTTATGAAAACTCTTAAAGTTTTACTTGTTGATGACGAATTTTTAGCATTAAATTTACTAGAAAATTTTGTGAATAAAATTCCGAATTATGAATTAGTTGGTCGAACCAAAAATCCAATAGAAGCACTACAAATTTTAAATTCAAATACCATAGATGTTTTATATTTAGACATTCAAATGCCTGGATTATCAGGTATAAATTTATTAAAATCACTTAAAAATAAACCACTAGTTATTTTTACAACTGCATATCAAGAACACGCTTTAGAGGCTTTTAATCTTAATGCAATAGATTATTTATTAAAACCATTTAGTTTTGAACGCTTTTTACAATCGGTAAATAAAATAACCGAATTAAAAGGAAATTTAACCACAATAACCAATATAAAATCCGAATTTATTAGCATAAAATCCAACGGAAAAATTATAAAATTAAACTTTAACGATATTTTATTTATCGAAGGAATGCGTGAATATGTAAAATTTCAATGCCACGATAAAAGTTATTTAGTTCTTGACAGAATGAAACACATCGAAAAAAAATTACCCAAAAATTTTATACGCACACACAAATCCTTTATTATTGCCAAAGACAAAGTAAGCTCTTTAAACGGAAATTTATTAGAAATTAAAGATTATAAAATTCCAATAAGCAGAGAACGAAAAAAAGAAGTAGTTAATACTATTTTTTAACAAACTTTTTTAAAAAACCAAACAAAATATAGTACTTTTGGAGGAATTTTTAAATTTCAAAATACAAAACGTGAAAAAGTACGCATATCTTTTATTTTTTATTGCAATTTTCTCTTGTAAAAAAGAGGTAAAACCAATTACCAAACCAGTAAAAAAACCAAAACATGTATTAAAATGCGGATATGATATATCAAAATTTACCGTTATTGAGGATACTGTAAAAAAGAACGAAACCTTTGGTTCTATTCTAGATAAAAATCACGTTTTAAACCCAACAATCAATAAAATTGTTGCTAATAGTAAGGATGTTTTTGATATTGCAAGACAATTACGAGTTGGTAAAACATATACTATTTTTACTTCAAAAGATTCTTTAAAAAAAGCACAAATATTTGTCTATCATCCAAATAGAATTGAGGATGTTGTTTTTGATTTTAGAGATTCTATTTTTTCAAAAATAAACCGAAAAGAAATAAAAACCATCTTAAAAACAGGTTCAGGAGTTATCAAATCTAATTTATCTAATGCCATTCAAAAAGAAAATATAAACTACAATGTAACCTACGGATTATCCGATATTTATGCTTGGACAATTGATTTTTTCCACCTACAAAAAGGTGATAAATTTAAAGTAATTTACGAAGAAAAATTTATAAACGATACCATTTCTGTAGGAATAGGTAAAATAAAAGCTGCGTATTTTGAACACAACCACAAACCATTTTATGCCTTTCGGTTTATTGCCGATAGCATACACAAAGTGCCAGAATATTACGACGAACAAACCAATAATTTACGACGAGCATTTTTAAAAGCTCCTTTAAAATTTAGTAACCGAATTTCGTCAAGATACAACCTAAACCGTCGCATAAAATTATATGGTAACCGTCGCAGACCACATAAAGGAACCGATTTTCCATCACCTATCGGAACACCAATTATAGCAACTGCAAACGGAACTGTAATTAAATCTAGTTATACAGGAGGAAACGGAAATTTTGTAAAAATAAAACATAATAACACATATTCCACACAATATTTGCATATGAAAAAGCGAAAAGTTCGTGTAGGCGATTTTGTAAAACAAGGCGATGTTATTGGTTGGATAGGTATGACAGGACACACATCAGGACCACACGTTTGTTATCGCTTTTGGAAAAATGGCGTACAAGTAGATCCGTTTAAACAAAAATTACCTTCTGCCGATCCGATGAAAAAAGAAATTAAACCAAAATTTTTAAAATTTATCCAACCTTTAAAACAACAATTAGAACAAATTCCGTTTAAAGATAGTAAGGAAGATAATTCTGTTAAATTAGATTCTATTCTTAAATTGTAAAATGAAAAAGATAAACCCTACAACCACAAAAGCGTGGCAAAAATTACAAAAACATTTTCAAGAAAATAAACATCTAGAAATAAAAAAGATGTTTATAAATAACAAAAACAGAAAACAAGATTTCACCTATTCAATTCCAAATTTTGAATTAGATTTAAGCAAAAATTTAATTACCCAAAAAACCATACAGCTATTGCTAAATTTAGCGGATGAAATGTGCCTAAAAGAAAAAATAAACGCATTATTTACAGGTAAAAAAATAAATGTTACCGAAAACAGAGCTGTTTTACACACTGCTTTACGTGATTTTTCAGAAACGGAAATTTTAGTAGAAAATAAAAACATAAAACCTGAAATTACCAAAACGTTACACAAAATAGAAGCCTTTTCAAAAAACATAATTTTAGGAAAAACAACAGGTTACACAGGTAAAGCATTTACCGATATCGTTAATATTGGTATCGGAGGCTCCGATTTAGGACCTAAAATGGTCGTAAACGCATTAAAATTTTATAAAAACCACTTAAAAACACATTTTATATCTAATATTGATGGCGATCATAGTGCAGAAATTTTAAAAGAATTAAACCCAGAAACCACTTTATTTATACTTGTTTCTAAAACGTTTACCACACAAGAAACTATTACAAACGCTAAAACAATACAACAATGGTTTCTTAAAAAAGCAACCAAAAACGATATAAAACACAACTTTGTTGCAGTATCTACAAACATAAAAAAAGCACAAGATTTTGGTATTGCAAAAGAAAATATTTTTACAATGTGGGATTGGATTGGCGGACGATTTTCTTTATGGTCTGCTGTTGGTTTATCCATTTCGATAAGTATTGGCTTTGATAATTTTAAAGAATTATTACTAGGAGCAAATCAAATGGACAAGCATTTTAAAAACACACCTTTTTCTAAAAATTTACCCGTTTTAGACGCTTTAATAAGTATTTGGTACACTAATTTTCACCAAACACAAACCGAAGCTATATTACCATACACGCAATATTTAGAACAATTTGTGCCGTTTATCCAACAATTACTAATGGAAAGCAACGGAAAATCCACAGACCTAAACAAACAACCTATAAATTACCAAACAGGAACTATTATTTGGGGAAACGTAGGTACTAATATGCAACATGCTTTTATGCAACTAATCCATCAAGGCACAAAGCTAATACCAACACAATTTATAGGCTTTAAAAAACCCTTGCACAACAATCTAAAACATCATAAAAAATTACTAGCAAATTTTTACGCACAAGGCGAAGCATTAGCCTTTGGTAAATCAAAAGAAAAGGTACATTTAGAACTAAAACTAAGCGGAAATAAAGATAAAATAGAATCCTTATTACCATATAAAACCTTTACAGGAGACAAACCATCTACCTATATTATCTTAGATAAACTAACACCTTTTACTTTAGGAAAATTAATAGCATTTTACGAACACAAAACCTTTGTACAAGGTGTATTATGGAATATCAATTCTTTTGATCAGTTTGGTGTAGAATTAGGTAAAGAATTAGCCAATAAAAAATTAGCTTAACCCAAAAAACATTTATTCTTTTAATTTCAAGGCAAAATGTTAAAAAAAACCAAAAAATTACAGTTTGTTAACAATTTGGTAACATACCAATGCGTAAACAATACTACTTTTGCAGAAATATTTTAATTTAAATAAAATCAAATTAAACAAAAATGAAAAAATTTTTAAATTTAGGATTAGTAGCAGTGCTATTTTTAGTTTCTGCAACTGTATTTGGTCAAGTTAGCGGTACAGTTACCGATCAAGACGGTCCATTAGACGGTGTAAACGTAGTTGTAAAAGGAACAACAAACGGAACAACAACCGATTTTGACGGAAACTTTACTATTAGCAATGCAAAAGACGGAGTCTTAGTAGTATCTTATGTAGGATACACTACTAAAGAAGTTTCTTTTAAAGCAGGAGACAAGGTAAACGTTGTTTTAGAAGGCGACGGTGAAACTTTAGAAACAATTGTAATTTCTGGAGTTGTAGATATTGCAAAAGAAAGACAAACTCCTGTTGCTGTTTCTACTATTAAAGCTGCTGAAATTCAAGACAAATTAGGTTCTCAAGAATTTCCAGAAGTATTAGCAACAACTCCTTCCGTTTATGCTACAAAACAAGGTGGTGGATTTGGAGATGCAAGAATTAATATACGTGGGTTTAACCAACGTAATGTTGCTGTT
>CAYOWM010000056.1:0-7696 GCA_964407635.1 uncultured Flavobacteriaceae bacterium | reverse complement strand
CAATTTAGAGAAATTCCAGGTATTATGGAAGGTACAGGTAAACCAGAATACGATAAATGTGTAGCGATTTCTACAAAGGCTTCTTTAAAAGAAATGATGTTACCAGGTTTGTTAACTATTGGTTTTCCTTTAATTATCGCTTTTGTTCCTTTAGCTTTCGGAATGAATCATTTAGCAATTGCCGAAATGCTTGGTGGTTATATGGCAGGAGTTACCGTTTCAGGTGTGCTTTGGGCAATCTTTCAAAACAATGCAGGTGGAGCTTGGGATAATGCAAAAAAATCTTTTGAAGCAGGTATAGAAATTAATGGCAAAATGACCTATAAAGGTTCCGATGCTCATAAAGCTGCTGTAACTGGAGATACTGTTGGTGATCCGTTTAAAGATACATCAGGTCCTTCAATGAATATTTTAATCAAATTAACTTGTCTTATCGGATTAGTAATCGCTCCTATTTTAGGAGGACATTCTAAAGAACACGCAGCAATTGTAAACGAAGAGGTTAAAGAAGTTAAATTATTGGCTTCAACGGATACAGAAGTTGCAGAAAATAAAACTGTAAAAGTTTTAATAAAAAAAGAAGAAGGTGAAAAAAATGCAACCGTAATTACAACTACTACTGTAAATGGTAAAAAAGATGTAAAAGTAGAAACGGTTTCTGGAGATAAAGTAGATGAAATTATTAACGAGTACAAATAAATTTTTCATAATAATTTTAAAAGCCTATTGCATTTTGTAATAGGCTTTTTTACTTTATAAATAAATGATATCTTTGGCAAAACTAAAAATCAATAAAATGAAAAACGTATTCTTATTAGTAACCGCTCTAGCTTTTAGTTTAACTTCTTGTAAAGAAGATAAATCTAAAAAAGTAGAAACCCATCATGCAAAACCTGTTAAAAAGGTTGCCACTTCAGGCGAATTTAAAGTATTAAATTCTAAAATGACTTGGAAAGGTTTTAAAGCAACCAGTTCACACAATGGTGAAATAACAATTACAGAAGGTAAATTATATGTAAAAGATACTAAATTAGTTGGTGGCGAATTTGAAATAGATATGAATTCTATTACTAATAGGGATATTGCCGATAATTCTTATAAGAAAAAAATAGAGAACCACTTAAAGAGTGCCGATTTTTTCGATGTACAGAAATATCCTAAAGCAACTTTTGAAATAACCAACGTATCGGTAAAAGATGAAATTTCTATAATAGAAGGTAATTTAACAATTAAAGGCATTACCAAAAATATTTCGTTTCCTGCAACGGTATTAGTTGAAAAATCAGGAGTAACCTTATTGAGCGATAAAATTAAAATTGATAGAACCGATTTCGGAATTAAATACAATTCAGGTAAATTCTTTAAAAATTTAAAAGATAAATTAATTAAAGATATTTTTGAAGTATCTTTTAAAATAGTTGCAAAATAAAATGTATTCTAGTTTGTAGTAGTACGAAATTCGTTTCTACTACTACAACTATCACAAATTATTAACCTCCAGAAACTGGTGGAATAATAGCAATTACATCCTTATCTGAAAGACGATAATGTATATCTGTAATGTATTCTTCATTAACAGCGATAGAATATTCGTTTAATTCCTTAAATCTTGGAAATTCTACGGCTAAATACATTTTCAATTCTTTTATATTCATTTTAAAATCAGTAGAAATAGTGATTTTAGATGTACCAGTTAAATCTTTTGCGATTCCAAAAAATAAAATTTGCATTTTCATAAAGCAAACATAATTTTTTTATTTGAATTTTTCGGGTTAAATTATAGTTGAATTTTTTAGAGAAGAAGTAGAACGGAAAAAGATAACGAATTTATAGCGTATTTTGATGTTGAATTGATATAAGTAACTTTTGTTACAGTTAATAATATTTTTTCTTATACATTTGGACAACTAACTAAAAAATCTTATTAAAATATGTTTGAATTTCATTTTAAAATGAAATTTGTAATATATTTCTAACTTTTATATAAATTATACTTATGAAATATGGTTTTATTATTGATAACCGAAAATGTATAGGTTGTCATGCTTGTACAACTGCATGTAAGAGCGAACACGATGTCGCAGTAGGAGTCAATAGAACGTATGTAAAACAAGTTGAAAAAGGAGAGTTCCCTAACACACGTAGAGTATTTTCTGTAATGCGATGTAACCATTGTACAGATGCTCCTTGTGTAGAAATTTGTCCTGTTGAAGCTCTTTACACGCGTGAGGATGGTATTGTTGATTTTGATAATAATCGTTGTATTGGTTGTAAGTCTTGTATGCAAGCGTGTCCATACGATGCGTTGTATATTGATCCAGATACCAATACAGCTGCAAAATGTAATTATTGTGCACATCGTATTGAAGTTGGTAGAGAACCTGCTTGTGTTACGGTTTGTCCAGAACATGCAATTATTGCAGGTGATATGGAAAATCCAAATACCGAAATTTCACAGCTTTTAGCAAGACAAGCTGTAAAAGTTCGTAAACCAGAAAAAGGAACAAATCCAAATTTATTCTATATCGATGGTGATGAAGCATCTTTAAGTCCTGAAGCTACTAGTAAATCAGAAATTTCACTTTGGGGTTCACAAGCTCGTGGTGTTGGTCATTATGCAAAATATGCCGAAAAAATGATGCATACCAACGATGATGTAAACTTGCTTCAAATGACTATTGATAACGAGTTACAAGCTGCTTATGTAGATAAAACTACCGAAAACCCTAATTATATTGATGTGCTTAACGGAAAAGCTCGTAGAGTTTACGATACGCCAGACAAAGGAATACTTTGGGGTTGGGAAGTATCGGCTTATGTAATGACTAAAGCTATTGCTGCAGGAGCATTTTTAATTCCGTTTTTAGCAATGCTACTTGGTTATGAAGTTTCGAATACTGCGAAATTATGGTCAGCAGGAATTTCACTTGGCTTTTTAGGTTTAACTGGTTTGTTTTTAGTAATGGATTTAGATAGACCTGACCGTTTTTTAAATGTTTTATTTAGACCACAATGGAAATCATGGTTAGTAAAAGGTGGTTATATCATAACTATATTTGGTTTGTTAGCAACCGTTTTCGGAGCAATGACTTTCTTTGAAATTTCAGCAGGTAGTACTGTTTTACTTTGGATTACAGCATTTTTTGCGGTAATGTTAGCTATTTATACAGCATTTTTATTTGCTCAAGCAAAAGGTCGTGATTTCTGGCAAAGTCCTAGTTTAGCATTGCATATGTTAGTGCATAGTGTTATGGCTGGAGCAGCAATTTTCGCATTAGTTTCCATCTTTACCGATATAGATAATTGGATCGGATTAGTTAAAACGATTCTTATCGGAACGCTAATCGTAAATGTATTCACTATGATTTTAGAATTAACCATGACGCATCCATCACGATCTGCACATCATGTTGTGCAAATGATAACTAAAGGAAGGTATAAAAATTTATTTTGGATTGGTGTAGTATTTATAGGAAACGTATTGCCGTTAGTTTTACTTTTTGCAATGCCAAGTGTTACCATGTTAATCGTAGCATCTATACTGTCTTTAATTGGTATGTATGCAACCGAAAAAATTTGGATTGAAGCACCACAAAGAATACCGTTAGCTTAATTATTGCACAAAGAATAAATAAAATTTAGAGAAAAATGAGTCGCAAGAAGTCATAAATCTAAAATCATAAATCTAAAATCATAAAATCAAGAATTATGGGATACAAGAAACCATCTTTTATTGAAAATATAGCAGAAAAAATAGGAATTATTCCTAATCTGCACAAAGAAAAATACCAAGAATTTGACAACGATATGCGTCATTTTTCCGACGACGAAGTTGCTAAAATGTACGAAAATTTTCCTCCACCAGAAAAATGGGATAATTGGGTAGAATACAATCCAAAAGTTTGGCCAAAAAAGGAAAAGACAACCTATCAAATTGTACCTACAACTTGTTTTAATTGTGAGTCTGCTTGTGGTTTAACCGCTTTTATTAATAAAGACACACAAGAGGTTGTAAAATTAGAAGGAAATCCATATCATCCAGGTTCGCGTGGTAGAAACTGTGCAAAAGGGCCTGCTACAATCAATCAAATTACCGATCCTGATAGAATATTGTATCCTTTAAAAAGAAAAGGAAAACGTGGTGATGGCGAATGGGAACGTATTTCTTGGGATGAGGCTTTAGATACCATTGCTGCAAGAATTCGCAAAGCAATTAAAGAAGGCAGACACAATCAAATTGCCTACCATGTTGGTCGTCCAGGACACGAAAAATTTATTAATTGGATTTTACAAGGTTGGGGAATCGACGGACATAATTCGCACACCAATATTTGTTCCTCTGGTGCAAGATTTGGTTATAATATTTGGTATGGCTATGATAGACCATCTCCAGATCATTCTAATGCAAAATTTATCTTATTAATTTCTGCTCATTTAGAATCTGGACACTATTTTAATCCACATGCACAGCGAATTATCGAAGGTAAAATGAAAGGAGCAAAATTGGCAACAATGGATCCTCGTTTATCAAATACAGCATCTATGTCCGATTATTGGTTACCTACGTATCCTGGAACCGAAGCTGCTGTATTACTAGCAATGGCAAAAATAATTTTAGAGGAAAACTTATATAATCGCGAATATTTAGAAAATTGGACTAATTGGCAAGATTACTTAAAAGCTAAAGGTGTTGCAATAAAATTTGAGAATTATATCTCAGAAATGATTAAAGAATATAAAGATTTTACACCTGAATTTGCCGAAAAAGAATCTGGTGTAAAAGCCGAAACCATACGTGAAATTGCACGATTAATTGGCGAAGCAGGAGAGCGTTTTGCATCACATAACTGGCGTTCAGCAGGTGCCTCTAACCTTGGAGGTTGGGCAGTTGCTAGATGTTTACATTTCTTAACTGTTTTAACAGGAGCTGTTGGTGCAAAAGGAGGAACATCACCAAATTCTTGGAATAAATTCTCGCCAACACAACCAAATGCTCCAAAACCACAAAAAGTTTGGAACGAATTGCATTTCCCTAAAGAATATCCTTTGGCATTTTTTGAAATGAGTCAATTATTACCACATTTCTTAAAAGAAGGTCGTGGATTTATGGATGTGTATTTCTCTAGAGTATTTAATCCTGTTTGGACGTATCCTGACGGATTTACTTGGATGGAAATGTTTATGCGTGAAGACAAATTTGGTTTACATACTGCTTTAACGCCAACTTGGAACGAAACTGCATTTTATGCCGATTTTGTACTTCCTATGGGATTGGCAGCGGAAAGACATGATATAAATTCGTATGCAACACATGGTGGAACTTGGGTTGCTTTCCGTCAGCCAGTTTTACGTGAAGCAGCAAGACGAAACGGAAATCCTGTAGAATATACCTATCAAGCAAACCCTGGAGAGGTTTGGGAAGAAGATGAATTTTGGATTGAATTGTCGTGGCGTATCGATCCTGACGGAAGTATGGGAATTAGAAAAACATTCGAATCGCCATACAGACCTGGTAAAAAAATAACCATTGACGAATATTATCAATATATTTTCGAGCGTATTGATGGCTTAACAGAAGCTGCACATAAAGATGGTATTACAGGTGATTTTGCAGCTTTAGAATACATGAAAAAATACGGAGCATACGAGATTGAAAAAGGTGAATCATATAAAATGAACGAAAAACCATTAACCAAAGAACAATTAGAAGGTTCGGAAGTAGATAAAGACAATGGTGTTATCCGTAAAAACGGAAAAGATATTGGTGTAATGGTTAACGGTAAGGCAGTAGTTGGTTTTCCAACACCATCTCGTAAAAACGAATTTTATTCGCAAACTATGGTAGATTGGAAATGGCCAGAATACGCTATTCCGCAATATATAAAATCACATATTCACAATGATGTGTTAGATAAATCAAAAGGCGAGTACGTTTTAGTACCTACTTTTAGATTGCCAACTTTAATACATTCTCGTTCAGGAAATGCAAAATGGTTAGTAGAAATTTCTAATCGTAATCCAATTTGGATGCATCCAGATGATGCTAAAAAATGGGGTTTTAAAACAGGTGATTTGGTAAAAATGAACACCGATATTGGTTACTTTATCGATAAAGTTTGGGTTACACAATCTATGAAACCTGGTGTTGTAGCTTGTTCGCATCATATTGGTCGTTGGCGAAGACCACAAGATAAAATAGGAAATCGTTGGGCAACCAATACCGTAAATATTGAAAACGATGGTAATGGTGGTTGGAAAATGAATACCATGTCTGGAATTAAACCATTTGAATCTAACGATAAAGATTCTAAACGTATTTTTTGGAAAGATGGCGGTGTACATCAAAATATAACACATGCTGTACATCCAGATCCAATTAGTGGTATGCATACTTGGCACCAACGTGTACGTATTGAAAAGCCAAAAGCTGGTGAAAATTATGGTGATATTTTTGTAGATACCAACAAATCACACGAAGTGTATAAAGAATGGTTAGCAATGACAAGACCTGCTCCAGGACCAAATGGCGAACGCAGACCTCTGTGGTTTAAACGAGCCTTTACTCCTGATAAAACCGAAGGTGGTTGTTATTACATAAAAGAGAATGAAAAAGAAAATTAACCAAATAAAACGCTCAAAAATATATTTTTGAGCGTTTTTTAAATGTATAAAATGATTTCAATTTTTAAAATTACTAGCTTTTTAGAAGGAATTTCTTATTTATTATTACTATTTATTGCGACGCCGCTTAAATATATTTATCATAACGATTCGTATGTTAAATTGCTTGGAATGCCTCATGGTATTTTGTTTATTTTGTATGTAATTTTTGCATTTGTTATAAAGAAAAAATTAAAATGGAATACTAAAATTTTTAGTAAAGTATTGGTTGCTTCTATTTTACCTCTTGGCACATTTTTTATAGAAAAATATTTAAAATAAAATGAATTTTACAGAATTAGCAGATTTTTTAAATGAAAAAGTAGTAGAATATAACCAACCAAAATTTATTGAAAGCGATCCGATTCAAATTCCGCATTGTTTTTCTAAAAAAGAGGATGTTGAAATTGCAGGTTTTTTAACTGCAACCATTGCTTGGGGAAAACGACAGATGATTATAAAAAATGCGAATCGTATGATGGAGCTGCTAGACAATTCGCCATATGATTTTATTATGCATCATTCCGAAAAGGATTTAGATAGTTTTGATAATTTTGTACACCGAACATTTAATGTAACAGATTTTAAATTTTTTGTAAAATCCCTTCAAAATATTTATAAAAATCACAATGGATTGGAATCGGTTTTTGCTAAAAATATAGTTAATGCTGGTACTGCAAATGCTATTCACGAATTTAAAAAGATATTTTTTGAAATTGAGCATTTGCCAAGAACGACCAAACACGTGTCTGATCCGTTAAAAGGTTCGGCAGCAAAACGACTTAATATGTATTTGCGATGGATGGTTCGAAGCGATACTGCTGGTGTAGATTTTGGTATTTGGAAAACTATTTTACCAAGTGTTTTGTCTTGTCCGTTAGATGTGCATAGCGGAAATGTTGCTAGAAAATTGGGCTTAATTAACCGAAAACAAAACGATGCAAAAGCATTAGCAGAACTAGATAAAAACCTTAGAATTTTAGATGCAAACGATCCTGTAAAATACGATTTTGCTTTGTTTGGCTTGGGAGTTTTT
>CAYOWM010000055.1:0-7763 GCA_964407635.1 uncultured Flavobacteriaceae bacterium | reverse complement strand
TGTCTTTTTTAATTTCGGCTTTAAAAGAGAAGGAATTTTTCATCTTAACATCAATTTTGATAAGTGGTGAAAATTGTTCTACTAAATTTACGCCTTGGTATTGAATTTGGTTTACATAATTACCTGCAATATCGGTTTGGTTGATATTATTTGCGTCGTATTGTAAGTTACTATTAAATCCTAAAACAGAATATGCCGATTGGTAGTTGTGTTCTAAGGTAATGGTTCTAAATATTTTTTTGAAAACTTTTAATTTAGATAAACCTTTGTAAGAAACACGCCAATTAGGAATCGGAATATCTCTAAATGCACCAAGTTTTACTTTATCGGCACTTCTACCAGAGTATGCTGCAAAAAATGCAGGAAGCAATACTTCTTGGTTGGTATATTCGCCTTGTGTAACATCGCCATTGCTAAATCCATTAATGTTTTGACCAGTACTGTTGGCTAAACGCTGTGCTATTGTTGCACGATATTTTAAGAAATTTTGGAATAGTTCATCTCGGTTTTTAAAAGCAGTTCCAACCATAATATTACTAATAGCAAAGCTACCAGTTTCCGATATTGGCGAACCAAAAGGATCGTTGGTAATATTTCCGTTTATATCGGTAATTACATCTAATTGTTGCGATAAATTATGAGTTTTGGTTTTGGTTGCTAAGAGGTCAATTTTAAAGTTTTTTGCAGGTTTTACATCCATATTTATTTTTAAATCCTCAAAATGGGTATTGCTATACACTTTATTATAGAACGGATCGCCATTTAATCTAGTAACTAACCAATTAGAATTAAGAGCAGTGTTTAAGATGTTTTGTTGGCTTCCAAAAACAAATCCTAAAGTAGGAGCAAAACTTCCTGCATAATTATCTCTACCTAAAAATCCTGCTTGTGGAATAAATCCAGGCAATAATGTACCATTATTTTCGGTGTAACTAACGCGAATTTTTTTAATTGAGGTTAGCACATCTACTAAACTTAGAATTGCTTTTTTTCCAAAAGGTAATTTTTTTCTGTTAAAACGTGTGTTTTTTCTACCTCTTGTTACTTTGCCTTTTTTAGTTATTTTTTTAGGTTCGTTTTTGCCTTTTTTTGTCTTGCTTTTTTTATCTTTTTTTCCTTTTGCTTTTTTTCGTTTATTTTTTGCAGTACCTCTAAATAATTTGGTAACGCCAATTTTTTTATAGAATTTATTTAAGTTTATATCCGAACTTAAATTATGTGTGTTAGCATTTTGGATGGTGTTACCTACAAGCTGTAAGTTTTCTGGTGTAGTTCCTTGCCAATCAAAATTTGCAGTATAGTTATAATTTGCAGTAATAAAATTAAAAAGCGGAATTTTATTAATCGGAATTTTATAAGTTGCATCTAGCGATTGGTTATAATGCTTTGCTCTACCAAGAGTAAAAAACTTATCAAATATTTGAGCATTTACATAATCGCCATTAGTATCTCTATCAAATTCGTCGTTAATATATGAGTTTGCAGCTCTAAAATTAAATTGAATAGATTTTGTTAAATCGTATGCTATGTTATAATCCCAATCAAAGGCATAATTTCTACGTTCTAAAACAGGTAATTCAGGAAAATTAGGAATATCAATTAACGGTCTGGATAATTGTTCGTTATAGCTACGTACAATATTTGAATTTACCGATATGGTTTTAGGTAAATAATTGATGTTTAAATCTTTAATAAGTTTTGCATATTTTCCTTTACCTAAAAATTTTACTTTTTTAAATGGTTCAAGTGGTTTTGATTTAAAACTATAATTATAACTTGCCGATGCTCTTACATTTTTATCTATAGCTCTTTCAATATTATAGTCTTTATGGAAAACATCGCTATAAGCAAAGGAAACAGATACGTTTTCAATATCGTATAATCGTTGTTTTTTCTTAAGGTTCGTTCGTTCTTTACGAACGTTCATTAAGCTAATACTTCTACGTTTGGTATAATCAGTAGAGTTGTTTCTGTTAGGGCTGTTTTGATCGTTGGTGTTTTCAAAAAGAACATCTTGGTATTGCGGATCGTATTTTGGGTCTTTAAATTCTTCGGCAATACTAACATTTAGCGGTAATTTTAGTCCGACTTTTTTTGGCAGTAGTTGTCCTAAATTAATATTCGAAACAATATCGTATTGTTTGGTATTGTCTTGGCTACGTTCGTTAACACGTTGGTCAATAGAACCGAAACCTCTAGTTGACATACTTCCGTTAGCAGCAACATCGGCAAAATCGGCAAGATTAACATTTGTATTTACAACGGCAGACCAACCACCTTCGTTATCAAAATCTACTACACGCATTTCGTTAAACCATACTTCAAAGCTTTTAGGTGTTGCACTGATGTTTTTCACACCAAGCATCATAGTTTCTATTTTTGATAAGGTAGGATTTCCTTTTACGTATAGTTTATAGCCATCAAATTGTTTTCCTCCAACAGGAAATAATACATTAGGAGCTCCTGCGTTTTCAAAACGTTCTAATCGAAGTTTTCCGAATTCCTCTAATGCAGCATTTACATCATTTTTCCAAATATCTTCGGCACTTCTTGCTGTTAAGTCTGAAATTAATATTGGCATTTCAATTTCGTAGTAATTATCTGTTAAATCACTACCTAAACGGATAATTGCTGCAATTTCTCCATCTTGTACTAAGTCTGAACTAGAAGTGCTTTCTGCATGAATAAACATTCTAAATCGTTTAAACATTCGTATATCAAAAGTAGTATTTTTATAGACAGCTCTTGTTTGATCAGCTGCTAAAGCCTTTACTTTAATGCTTAACGATTGTTCGTTTTGTTGTTGTATAGATGTGCTACCTTGTAGGCGTTCTCGTACAACTCCTGGAGGTAATACATACGGAATTGGAATACGGTTTTCGTTTTCTTGTATGTTTACTGTACCAACTTCAAAATTTGCATTTTCGCCAGGTGTTAAATCTATTTGAGGATTTGGTACTGGTTCTTCTAATGTTTTGGTAAATCTACGCCAATTACCTCTAACTAATTCTAATTTTCCGAAACGTAAAACAATTGGTTTTTTAAATTTCGTCATAAAAATACGCATAAATCTAATGGAATTAAAATCGGAAATTCCTCCAATAGATTCTCCTGCTGTTTGTACAGGAATTCGGTACTGGTACCAATGTGTTGTTTGTGATGATCCGTTTGGTAAGGTTACAGTTGTTTCTTTAGAATCTACAATATAATTGTGTCCTACAGAAAATGCACTTGGCGAAATTGGTACTTTATATTGGTAATATGCTTCGGCAGAACTTAGGGTTTGGTCTCTATTTAAATCCTCCGTATCTGGATAGTTTGTAGCTGCTGTTGGATAACTTTCAGGTGAATTATTTATGGTTGTAGAATTTCCATCTGTATTGTTGTATTTTTTGTATCGTTTTAAAACGGAAGCATTTTCGTTGTCATAAATACCTCGTCTAAAATACATATAATTGTCTGAGGATGGATCTTGTTCTGCTAAAGTTCTAGCATTTCCGCTTAAAGCATTAAGGAAATTTTGGTATTTTGTAAGCTCTTGGCTATCTTTTAATCCGTCTAGTCCAACATCTTGATTTGGTCTTTTGTTATCGTCTTCTGGAAATGCATTTATTAAGGCTTGGATCGTTGGTACATACGAATAATCGGTTTCGGTAACATTTTGTCCTGCTCCAACAACTGGATTTACAGCACCATCTTCAGGTAAACCGTTTTCGAACATTTTTAAATCATCGTGTAAAACGTCTTCTGAAATATTACCTAAGTTAAAATACAATTCACCTTCTAAGTCTGCAGGATTAATAGGTAATGTAGCACCTTCTTGCTCGGTAATGGAATAATTTTCAAACGGATCCATAATCCAAAATTGAATATATTCTACATTTGCTTGTTGAAAATTTGTAGTAGTTAAAGCACGTGTAATTCCTGCCCAACGGTTTTGTGGATCGGTAAATTTACCAGTATTTGGATCAACATTATTTACATCGTAGTTGTTAGAGCCTCTTTCTTCAGGAAAATATGCCAAATCAAAAGTGTTTATAATATTGGTTTGTGTAATATCTAAATCTAAATTAGGGAATAATTCTTCAAAGCCAACACGTCTGACTTCAGCTCTTGATAGTTCATCGTCATCGATATTTCCTGGTCGTAGTGTAGAACCGTAAAATAAACGGTCAATACTATACCAAGCTAATCTAGATCGTTTGTTACCAAAACGTAAATTACTGGTTTCGGTTGGATCGATAAAATTTAAACTAGGATCGGTTTGTCCTAACGGTACACTTGCCATTTTCCATTGGTTTGGCGAATCGATATTTAACGGAATTTGTGTGCCTTCAAAATCGTCTAAGTACGAAGCAGCTTCACCGTTTAATTCGATGGATTTTGGTGAGTTTGGTAATAGATATGCTGCTTCTGCTCGTATGGAAAAATTAGAAGGAGCATCGGTGTCAATATTTGGTAAGTGATTTACTAATTTAGTTAATTTTGGTACTTCGGATTGGTAAGTTAAGTTAAATCCAATAATGGAGTTGTTTACAGGTTCGCTACCAAATTGTGCTTTTTGTGTAAAAGGTCTTTCACGCAAGTTTAAAAAAGTACCTCCAAGAGCAAACTTATCCGAAAATTTATGTTGTACATCAATTCCCATAAAACGTCTGTTTTGACTAGAAAAGGCATTGTTTGTTTCTACTGAAACTTGTACAGGTGCATTAGATGCAATTATCGAAGGATTTATAATTTGTACATTACCAATTTTATAATCAACTACATAATCGACACCTTCAACTAAAGTACGACCACCAGTAGTTACTACCACAGAACCTCTTGGCACATTGAAAGCTCCTAGCGGAATTCCGTTTGTACCTTCGGATTTATAGTATCCTTTTAAAACGTATCTATCTTTGTTTTGGTAATTATTTTGTGCTTCGGATTGGGTAGAAGTATATAATTCATTAAAGATATAATTACTGTCATTGGCATCGGTTAAAATGGTATTTAAATGATTTCCAAAAGGCTCTACTTCAGGAAAAATAATTAATCCTTTTTGTGAATCGACGGTAATTCCTTCTACATAATCAAAAAAACCGTCTCCGTCTGGTTCGTTGTTTTGTGCTTGACCAAGTCTGTCAATTCGTAATAAATTTAATAAAGATTTGTTAGAAATATTAGGTGTTTGTGCATTTTGCAGCATATTTATTGGTACACCTGTATTTGGATCGTTATACATAACTTCCATACGAAAACCATCTGCGTTTAGTTGGTACGAGCGTAGGTCGTATATATTTTTCATCATCAAATCCCAAACAGGAACTTGTGTATTGACAATTTCTGGTCTTAATAATTTTACTACCAAGTTACTTGGTGATTCAATACCATTTCCTGTAAGTTCACCAACTTGAAATGTCTTGATTTCGCCAGTTGCAGCATCTAATTCGGTATATTCAAAAGCTACGGCTAGAATTTCACTTTCGGCTAGTGTACGATTTAAAGAAATATATCCTAAAGTTGGATTTAAAGAAAAGTCTGTTCCGACATTTAATTTTTGTGCGTTTACTAAAAGCGAATAATCTGTACCTTGAATAAAACCAGGTAAGGCACTTGAAACCGTTGCAATTTCACGTATTGGATCGTTTTCGGTAAGATGATTTAATAGTGTATTGGCTTCGTTTGACGGATTGTGTGCTGTTAGTGGTAAAACACCTGCATTTGCAATTTGTGTTGGATTTCCTTCTGCTAAATCTGCTAGAGCAACGATAGTTCTAACATTTTCAGTTTGGTTATTTCGGTTGGTAATCCAAACTTCTATTCTAGTAATATTTATCGAACTATTTATTAGCGGAAAATTAGCCAAGGCATTATTAAAATTATCTCTAAATTTTTGTGCTAAAAAGAAGTGTCTGTCTTTGTCGTACTCGCTTGTTTTTAACTCAAACTCTTGTACAGTTGCTCCTCCTTGTGCTGCTACACTTCGGGTTTGCGATTGTTGTTTTGCAAAAACCGATGTTATCTCGGTAGCTCCAAATTGTAATTTTGTTTTAAATCCAAATAAGTTTTGAGCACCTTTAATTAAGGAACTTTGTAATGGCATACTAACGTTACCTACTTCAATTTTTTGAATAATATCGTCTTCGGTTGGAGCGTATTCTAACTTAATTAAATTTTGAAAATCAAAAGTAGATTGTGTGTCGTAATTAATATTTACATTTACTCTTGTACCAACTTTGGCATTAATACTAGCACTAATTTGTTGGTCAAAATCAAAAGTAAGGCTTTTTCTATTTCTTTCAGATACTTGTGGGTTTTCAGTTTTTTGGTATAAAATTCCCATAGAAACTACTACGTTTCCTTGTAAATTTACGTTAATTTCATTGCTACCAAAAATAGATTCGAAAAATTTAGAATTCACATAAAACTTAGGCAATAAATCTTTTTTTGCTTCATCGCTTCCTTTTTTCTTACCGTCAACGGCACTAATTTTTGTTTTGTAGTAATCTAGCATATCGCGTTTTAAACGATATTCTTTGTATTCCTCTTCGGTCATATAAATAGGACTTTTAATATAGTAATCGCCTATTTTTTCTACAAAAATATATTTACCTGTTTCGGTATCGTAGATAACTTCTTGTGTACTACCATCTAAAAATAAATCACCATACTGTGTTGCGTTAAAATTATAAGGCAACGGTTGTATGGAATCGTTTACTATGGTATTAGTGTCTTGTGCAATTGCTTTAAAACTAAATGTAATTAGTAAAGCAAAAAGTAAATAGTATGTGTTTTTTATAGTCTTTTTCAATGTGTTACAAGTTTTTTAACGCTTTTTTGATAATTTCTTCTAGCGTGATATTAGGGGTTTCTTGTATTATTTTTTGTGTTAATTTTTCTACTTGTCGTTTTGTATAACCCAATACTTCCAAAGCCGATAACGCTTCATTTTTAATTGTATTGTGATTGTAGTCTAAAGAATCTTCCGAAATGGAATAGGTTTTTAAAATTTTATCTTTTAAATCAATAATTACACGTTGTGCCGTTTTAGCACCAATTCCTTTTACCGATTGAATAGCAGCGGTATCATTCGATGCTATTGCGTGTTGAATTTGTTCGGTTGTCATAGACGAAAGCATTACTCTTGCAGTGCTTGGTCCAACACCAGAAACAGAAATTAATAATTTAAAAATTTCGCGTTCTAATTTATTGATAAAACCGTAAAGCGTATGTGCATCTTCTCGCACATTAAGGTGTGTGTATAGTAATAAGTTTTCAGCATCCGAAATAGCAGAAAATGTGTTTAATGAGATGTTTAAAAAATAACCAACACCATTACATTCTATTATAGCGTAAGTAGGATTTTTTTCGATTAATTTCCCTTTTATATGTGTAATCATTTTATCAAAAACAAGTAAGTAGCAAATGTAATAAATAAAATGAAATTACACTTATATTAGTAAATTATTTAATTACAATACGTTATTTAATTTATTAACATGAGTCAACCAATTTCGGTTTACTTACCTTTTTAAAGAGAAGTGACCTCTTATTTGTTTTCCATTTTTATATTGAATCAAATACCAATAATCAGTTGATTGTGTTTCTGTACCATTATATTTACCATCCCATTGGTTTATATCATTTGGTAGTATTTTTGTTATTATTTTTCCAAATCTATCGAAAATATAGATATACATTACTAAATTATAATCATCTTGAATATTCCAATAATCATTTATATTATCTCCATTAGGAGTAAAAAATTTAGGAATTTT
>CAYOWM010000054.1:0-7782 GCA_964407635.1 uncultured Flavobacteriaceae bacterium | reverse complement strand
TGTTGCCACTTATGATGCTATACAGACACTTACTTTTCCTTTTTTATACAAAAAAGCTTTATTTTCTCGCGAAGAATTAAAAATGCTTAATAATATTAAGGTTAAAATGCGACAAGATGGCGAAACTTCGTTAACCGAAGAAGAAGTGCAGTTGTATGATAAATATACAACCTTAGAAGATTTAAGCCAAAATGTTGGATTTACAGAAGAAGAAGCTGAACTAATAATACAGCCTCTTGCTAAGGTTTTTGCGAAATATAATATCTCTATAGGTCCGGAACTATTGTTGATTGGTTCTTTGGCTACTGTCTCTTTGCCTCGATTTTTGCCTTTTTTTTCACCACTTGAAAAATTGTAAAATGCGACAAAACAAAGTTACTGCAATACTTGGTAGACGTGGAACAGGTAAAACCACATATATAAAAGAACTTATTAAGGTTTACCGTGATAATTTACCTAATCAAAAAGTACTGATATTAGATACTTTGGATCACCCTTCTTATAGAGAAATCCCGGTTATAAACGAAAGTTTGTTGCAACGCTGGATAAAACCTTCTGTTTATCGTATGTTTTCAAGCGATACAGATAATTTACTTAATCTTGTAGAAAAAAATTACAATAACGGATTGTTAATTTTAGAAGATGCAAGCAAATATCTGCGAAGACAAATCGGCGATGATGTTCGTAAATTTATTTTTGATAGTAAACAAAAAAATTTAGACATTATTTTTTTGTTTCACGGGTTTCAGGCGATGCCAAGTGAATTATTCCGCATAGTCGATAATATAGTCCTCTTTAAATGTGATGATCCTGTTTATAGAAAAAGAGATTTGACAAATTATCAAGAAGTAAAAGAGGTTTACGATAGAGTAATGAAACATCAATCACCATATTATAACGAAACTATTACTATCTACTAATGAGTAAAGAAAAAAAAATAAAAGCTAAAACTATTTCAGTTCTTGCAAATGAATACGGTGTGCATATCAGCACCATGAATAAATGGCTCCGAATTGCAGGTCTTTTAAAACCAAAAAGCGAAGGAAGAATTTATACTCCAAAAGAAATAAAAAAAATCTATGATCATTTAGGTGATCCGTAAATAACACTTGTGTAAACAGTCGTTTTAATGCTGTTTACAATTTGTTATTTGTTTTTTTTTGTTGAAATCTGTTACTGTAACAGATTTTTTTTTGTTTAAAAAGAACTGTTATAAATAGTCGTTAGACTTTTGCATCGTTAATTATTAATTTAAAATTGAAAAATGAACATACTTAAAGAAGGTTCCGCCGGTGCTAAACAGGCTATTTCAGTAAAAAATATAGTGTACATGACTATAATTACAGTCATTGTTACGCTTATTTTAAGTCGTATTTTAAAAAATGAGATCATCTTATATGATGTACACGGAAAGGTTACCGGTTACGGTGATATAAAACCGAGTTTAAAAACACATTTTGAACCGGAAGAAAAAAAAAAATAATTGCACATGCAATCAGCACTAAAAAAAGCCAATTAGGCAAAAAAACAAACAATTAAACGTTAATTTTTTAAAAAAAATAAAAAAATGGAAGATAACTTAGAATTATACGGAGATGAAAATTTCTCAAGCTTTGAAGGAGATTTAGACATATACACCGGTGAAGGTGATGACTTTTTAGATTTCGCAGGAGGTCATTCTTTTGCCGAAGAACAACACACAGGTCGTATTTTCGTTATGTCGATTACTAACGAAACTGCTTCTGCTCAAAAAGTAGCATTAACCAAAGCTTTTGCAACAAAAGCCGGGAACGGATTGTTAATAGCAAAGGACGGTACTATTTTTACAGATCCAAAGGGCGGAACAAAAGTAACAGCAAAGGGAACTCCTACTAACATTGTAGATTTACAAGAATTTTTAAAAATCGCTCCTTCTAATTTGGCAGGCGTACGAATACAATCGACTGATCCGTCGCAGATGCATCAGGTTATGTCGGTTCAAGAGTACTCGCCTTTTAGAAAAATGGAATCTAAGGAAATATTTTTAGGAACGTATGTTTCTGAATCTAACTTTAAAGATAATTTAATTACAGTTCCAACTCCAGACGTCGTACTTGGGGCAGAAACTGAATTGTCTTTAACTGTGGTTCCTAAATCCACTTTAACGATAACTTTATTCGTTGGGGCGGTTTTATCTCAAAGCTCTGCTTTATCTAAAAAAGTAAAAAGAGCGAGAAAACATATCTCTTTAGTTGGTTTACCTTACGTTAAAAAGATGAACCAAATGAGATTGACTAAATAATTTTTTCATAAAAAAAAACAGAGAGTATCGAAAGTCTCTCTGTTTTTTTTAAATAAAAAAAATGAAAGTAGTAGTCGTTCCAAGAATTAAAGGTACTCCGGCAAGGGTTAATCGTAAAACAGGCGTTATTTACGTAAGTAAGTGGCATTTTGACCAGCTAGACCCGGTTTATCAGCAATTTATATTAAATCATGAAATGGCTCACTATCTATTCAAATCAAGAGATGAAGAATTTTGTGATGAGTTTGCAATGCAAAAGATGTTGCAAGACGGTTATAATTTAACGGATATTTTAAAGTCTGTAACTAGAACACTTAAAAACACAAGATCGCATTATGGGCGTAAGCTTAATGTATTTAATTCTTTAAGAATATACGACTATTTAAAAAACAACAATACTAATGTTTTAAAACCTGTTTAAAATGGAATTTGTAAACGAAAACGAAATACAAGCATTATTTGAAGATCAATACTCAGATGATTATGATAATTTTCTCGGAATGTGCTTTGGATCAAAGCGATGTAAAAGAAGAAGAAAAAGACGTCAGCAAAGACGTGAGGAACGCCATAGAGCAAGACTTTTAAAGAATATGGCAAAAGCCGAAGGGATTCAAAACGGCACATTTCAATCAGCTGGAGCTTCTATCGCTGGGGCTATTGGCGGAATTGTAGGTAATATTTTTGGCGGAGGTGGTTCCGGAGGTTCCGGAGGCGGTTCCGACACAACACAGCCAGCTTCTTATGCGGAAAGAGGAACTAATGCTCCGAATTCTAAAGGGATTGTTAAAAAGAAAAACAATGTTCTTATATATATAATCTTGGCGGTTGTTTTGGTTGGTGGCTTTGCTTTTTATGCAATAAGTAAAAAGAAAAAGTAAAAGATGCAAAAAAAATTGATCATATTCGCTATTGCTTTATTATTGCTTTTTTTGTCTTATAAATTCTTAGGTAAAATCAGTAGTGATATTTTTTCGGCAATTGATCGAAAGAAAAAAAATAAAGAATTAGAACAATTTTTAAATACTCACCAAATAGATGAAGGAGGAACAAATGTTAATAATGTTGAAACTTTTGCTAAAGCCGAATATAATTTAATGGCAGACTCCTTATTCTCTGCTATGGACGGCTGGGGGACAGATGAAGCAACTATTTATGCGATCCTCTCAAGGTTAAGAACTAAAGCCGACTGGTTCGCTTTAATTAACGCTTTTGGAACAAGAAAATCTTCTTGGGGAAGTTTTAAAGGAACATTGCCTCTATGGATTTCTGATGAATTAGGGGGAAGTGATAAAATAAGAGTTAATAATTTACTGGGCAAATTTAATGTTCAGATATAATTTAAGATTGTGAAGGGATAAATAAAGAGTAAGGCATAAAAGGCTTGCTTGGTCGCACCAAGGCTCTTACCCTTCACATTCTTATTAAAAAAAATGAAAAAATATACCTTTATATTGATTTTTATTCTTTTAGGAGTTTTTTTTTATGTAAAGACAGCTTTTAATAAATTTAAAATTAGATTCGCTAAAATTAGCAAGATTTCTATAAAAGATAATAAATTAAAAGGAATTGTAACGCTCTTTGTAACTAATGAATTATTGCCAACTTTTGATATTACAAAAGTTAATTTAGATTTAGTTTTAAATAGAAATTTGATAACTCCTATAACTAATATAGATGTTTTTAAAAACGGGAAAGTAAATTTAAAATTGGATGTTGATTTAGACATTATTTTAACTCAAAACAATTTAACCTCTGTTTTTTTAGGTGAAAACTTGAAAATTATAGGCATTGTAGCAATAAAAAAAGGAATAATCAGAAAAAAAATAGAAATAAATGAAGCAATTAAAATTTTATGAAAAAAGAATATTATATTTTTCTCCTTTTGTTTTTGATTGGTTTTACGGTTTTTGCTTTTAGAAAAAAAAATAAAAAAATTATGCCTTTTTTTGGAAAATTACTTAAAGAAAAACAAAAGATAAGGCCTTGTGATTTAGCTGGGTGTGGTGGCTTTGGAGCAGAAAGAGAGGATCATGTGCATATGGGAGTCGATGTTGTTGCTCCGGCAGGTACAAAGGTCTATTCTCCAATTAATGGAATTATTAGAAGATTGTATGTTTATCCAAATAATACAGAAATGCGAGGTGTTGAAATTTCAAACGGAAACTTTAAAACTAAAATATTTTATTTAGATAGCCCTTTTCAGACAGGCGAAAGAATTTCACAAGGGGATTTTATCGGTTACGCACAAAATGTTGCGAGATTTTATAACGATGAAGGAAAAATGATTAACCACATCCATGTGGAAATAAGAAAAAACGGAAAATTAATCAATCCGACCAAATATATACAAAACTAACACGATGATAGATTTTTTAATTCAAAATAAAGAATGGTTTTTAGCAATTGTAACCGGACTTTTTGGAGTTCTAACCGGTACAAAATTAAAACGCCAAAAATTATGGACTATTGAAATTCAAAATTTACAAGCTGTAAGAGATGAAGAAAAAAAACTCCTTGAAGACATGAGAGATCTTATAAAAAAAGATAGAGAAATTATTTCCGATTATGAGAAAACAATAAATTCTTTAAATGCTAAGATTAAAGCTTTAAACGTTAAAGTGAGAGAACAAGACAAAAAAATAAAGGAATTAATTAAAAATTTAAAAAAATGAAAAGTGCATCAATAGTATTAATTTTTATCGTTATGGCTGTTGTGGCGTTTTTTTATATTAAGAAGAAAAACGAAACGAAACAGAAATTAGAAGAAAATAAACAAAAAATGAAATTAGCTCTTACAGCAATAGCTTTAACAGAAAAAGAAAAAGAGCAACAGCGAGTAGATCGATTAAGAGCAAAAAGATTTGCTTATTTAACGGGCAAGGATAAATCAATAACCCTTTAATTTAAAAAAATGAAAAATAAAAACATAATCATTTACATTTTAGTAATAGTCCTTATTGTTGCTATTTATTTTGTTTTTGTAAAAAAAAGAAAAACAGAAACAATTCAAAAAAACATTAATTATACCCCATCACAAGTAAATAATTCCGGGCAAAATACAAACACAATACCGGAACCGGTGATAACTCACGAAGGAGGTACATTCTACCTGATACACAAAGGGGATACATTAGGTAAAATAGCAAAAAAATATAGTACAACGGTAGCTAATTTAATGAGATTAAATCCACAAATAAAAAATAAAAATTTAATTTACGCAGGTCAAAAAATAAGAATATCTTAAAATGAAAAATCTATACACCATATTAGTAGCTGGAGTTATTGTTTATTTTCTTTTTTTTAAAAAGAAAAAACAAAAACAGTATCTTCATAGCAAGCCAAATTTTGATAAAAAAAAGATTAAAAACAACAAAAGAGGTTTTGTTGGAGAAATAAAACCTTTAAAAAAAACAAAAAACACTTCGGGATCTATTATTCCTAAATATGTTCCGGTAAAAGAATATCTTTCAAATCCAAACAATACAAAGCCCGTGAATCCTCCGGCCTTACCGGTTAAACCTAAATATGTCCCGGTAAAAGAATATCTTTCAAATCCAAACAATACAAAGCAAGGATTTGTTAAAATTCCTGTAAAAAGAGGTTTGGTTGAAAAATATAAAAAACAGTTAGAAAAAGAAAAACACATAGGTTTTTTTGACAAATACAAGAGACAGTTAAAATAATGAAACATACTTTTTTTGCTATATTTTTTGTGGTATTTTTGAGTTCGTGCAATGTTTTAAGACAAAAACATCGCACGAACTCTATTTTGAATAAAGAAATTGAAAATAAAACAAAAAAGGAAACGAACTCAATAAAGTATGAATATACATTTTTGCCAAAAGACAGTATTGTGTATAATTCAGAAATTTTTAAAAAAGATAGCGTTATAAAAAAAATCGGAAAAAATGTAATACTACAAGCAAGCTATAAAAAAAATAAAATAAGTAAAGTAAAGTGCTTTAACAAAGGGATTTTAAAATAAAAAACAATTTATAAAAAAACAACAGAAACTGGGCAAAAAAAAACAACAGAAAATAAAACCAAAACCGAATTTTCAAGAAAAACAGAAATGAAACAAGACAAAACTGTTTATATTTTGATTTTATTAGGTTTAATAGTAATTCTTTTAATTGTAGTTTTGATAAAAAAATAAATTAGAAATCAAAATCTAAATCAAGGATAGTTTTATCGGCTTTTATATTTCGTGCTGTGTATCCTTCCGTAATTCTAATATCATGATGTCTTGCCTGATCCCTTACAATTATAGCCGGAACTCCCTTTTGTAACATTTCTGTAATTCCGGTATCTTTTAAAGAATAGAATTGGAATTGACTACCAAACCCAAACCTTTTTTGATATTTTTTCCATGTGTCTGATATTTTTTTTGGTTCCAAAGGTTTAGAGCCTGATTTAAAATTATATCCGGAAAACACAAAATCATTTTTATTAGACTTTTTGATATGTTCACTTAATAAAGGTATATATTTTTTTGGAATAGTAACAAAATCATCTTTTCGGTTTTTTGAAATAGTTCCGGAAATAAAAATATAACTTTCATCTAAATTAACATCTTTAACTTTTAGTTTAGTAAGTTCAGTTCGGCGAATAAAACAATAATAAGTCGCCATACAAAGCGTGAAAAACGCTTTGTTTTCTTCTTGTATTTTTTTTACATAATCTTTAACAGAAATATTTAAAACTTTACGTTTTTTTTCAAGTTTCTTTTTTTTAGAAATTCCAATTGTAAAATTTTGAGTTATAAAACCGCGATCCAAACAAAAGTTTGCAAATAAATTTAAAAAACTTAAATGGTTGTTAAAAGTCCTTGCCGAGTTTTTTCTTTCGTAAAAAATAAAATCAAGGTATTTAACAGCAATGGTTCTATTAAATTCAAACATCATTTTAATCGTAGTTTTTGAACAAATAAATTTTCTAATCATTGAAAAATAAGATTTATAGGCTCTCATGGTGTCGGCTCTCTTATTGCCAGATCGGATGTCTTTTTCGGCATAATCTAAAAACAAATCAATACAAAAATCAATTGATTTATATAATTCCGTTTCAGTGTCATCATAAATAGGCAACCAACCTTCAGATAATTTATTATTAATGTTTATAACCATTGTTTTACCCAGCTTTTTTCTTTCAATTTTAGATTTTAGCTTAGGAACTGTTACTCTAACTCTTTTAAATCGTTTAGAAATAGGATGTTTGTAATAATAAACAACCAGCCATTGAGAGCCTATACGAAGTTCGGCAGGCTTGTAATCATAAAATAAAGTAGCTTTATTTACAGTTTTTTGAAAATTTAATTTTTTTTGATTAGGCATTTTTTTTTATTACTCACAAACGAGAGGAATAAAAACAATTTGACACTAATTTGACAGGATTTTTATATAAAATCCTAAAAAAACCCTTATAAATAAAGGGTTTGTGTAAAAATAGTAGCGAGGAGCAGACTTGAACTGCCGACCTTCGGGTTATGAATCCGATGCTCT
>CAYOWM010000053.1:0-7834 GCA_964407635.1 uncultured Flavobacteriaceae bacterium | reverse complement strand
TAATACCACTTTTTATCTAATATTTATTCAAATGTAATTTTATTAGCCAAACCGCTATAGGTGTTAATATCGGCACGTAAGGAACCAACTGCTAATGAAGCTTTTATTTTTAGCGGAATTTTATTTGCATCATCACTAACCCAAACGGTTACACTTTCTTCTTCTTTAAAAACACGACCAGCTTGTACTAACGGTCTGAATTTAGCAGCCATTATTTTTCCGAATTTTGTTTTAATCTTTTCTCTACCTAAAAATTTAAGTTTCATAGGAGAGGATTCCTCATCAAAAAATAATGTAAGTGTTATTTGATCGCCTTTTTTAAAACTGCTAATGTCTTTGTTACGCATATAATATAGTGCTGAAAGTAAATCTTGTACATTATCGGTTACATCAAAAACTTTGCGTTTGTTTTTTTCGTTATTAATTACCAATGCTTTTTTTGCTTCTCTATCAAAAAATATTTCTTTGTCTTTAGTATAGCCACCTTCGTTAATTTTTCTAATAAAGTGGTATGGTTGTAAGTTGTCCTTGTAGAATTTAGTTTCATAGCGATCTTTCACTTTAAAAAACCAACTAATCATTCCTGTTGTTTTTCCTTTACCAATAACATGGTACGCTTCACGATTACTTTTTTTGGCTTTTTTAATTTCCATGGTAGCATAACCAGCAGTTAAAAAACTACTATAACTTAAACGATATTTTAATTTTTCGCCAACTTTAAAAGCATTTTGCGAATAGCTTAAAATAGAGGTAAATAATAAAAGGAAAACAATTTTTTTCATTTGGAAAATGTGTTTGATTTGTAGCAAATATAACAATTACTATTCCAAAAATAAATTATTCTAAAATTTTATACGATTTTAAGTTGGTAATTCCCCAATTTTCAATTTCATCTTTTGACCATAAATCAGGAAAAAAAATGCGTTTTTGGTAACGAGGTAGCATGTATTTTTGCCAATCGCTTCCGCCTGTAGCTTCGGTATTTTCGCTTTCTGATAATAGATATTTACATGCAGCATTGTAGTGATGCATAACCCAAGAAATATTTATGGTATAATCTAAATGTCGCATAGCATTTTTTAAACCAACATCGTTACGTATATTTTCAGGTAAACTTTTATATTTATCATATAAATTAATTTCGTTGTATTCTTGCATTAAGCGAAGTAAGGAATCTTTATATTTAGCTTCAAATTCTTTTAATAAATAGGTTTTTTCGCCAGTTTTATAATCTTTACCAGCAGCTTGCCAATATAAATGTTCAAAAGCATGTTCAAAAGGTGTGTTTCTATCAATAGTTTTTCTAAAGCGATAATCAATAAGATTTATTAAGTCTGTAGCACAGATTTCAATCATACGATATTGCGCAGATTGAAAACCACTTGCAGGAGTTAGGGTATCTCTAAATTTTAAATATTGTGCTACATCCATGCCTTCTTCCATAACATTAAACGAATTAGATAGAGCATCAAAATATCTGCTAATTCTACCTAATCGCGATATAAAAAATTCTGCTGTTAAATTTTCGTTATACGAAATTTGCTTCATTTCCCAAAGAATCATTTTAAATAACAATTCGTTTATTTGGTGGTACATTAAAAATACCATTTCGTCAGGAAATTCTGTGCGTTGAATTTGTAAATTTAGCAAAGCATCTGTTTGTACAAAATCCCAATATCTAATAGGTTTACTGTATAATAATCCATCTAAATGAGTTTCTAAATCTTGACCAATTGCATCGTATTTTTCTTGTAATTTCTCAATTCTATCTGCTATGCTTTTTTTCATTATTTTGTAGGTTTTGTATTTTTCCTCAAAAATAAGAAATTCTTAATTAATATGCAATTTTTGTATTTTTTTTATATTTAATTTATAAAATTGGTTTTTTTAATAAAAATAATTTAATAAATACTAATTTTAACTATTTTGTAAATAAAATAATTAGGAATATTTCTTATTTTTGAAAAATGGATTTTGAATTTTATCTCAAGCAAGGTTTTTTTCACGTATTAGATTTACGAGCTTTAGATCATATTTTATTTTTTATTGCCGTTACGGTAATTTTTACCTTAAAAGATTGGAAAAAAGCATTACTATTAGTAACTTTTTTTACCTTAGGTCATACCTTTACTTTTGCTTTATCTGCTTATGATGTTTTACTTGTAAACGAAAGCTATGTAGAATTTTTAATACCAATAACTATTGCAATTCCGCTTTTTTGGAATAGTTTTAATATTTTAAAAGCAAAAACTTTAAAAAGCACGAATATTTATTTTACTTTTTTCTTTGGGTTGATTCACGGTTTAGGATTTTCTAGTTATTTTAAAATGCTTTTAGATGATGATGAATCTATTTTAAAACCATTATTAGAATTTGCTTTGGGTATTGAATTAGTACAAATTTTAATAGTATTTTTAGTTTTATTGCTTGGTTTTTTAGTGCAAAAACAATTAAAAATTGCTAAAAAATATTGGGTTATTGGTGTTTCGTTTTTAATTCTGTTAAAGATAATACCAATGCTTTGGGAACGATTTCCTGTATAAATCACATTTTTCTTTTTTTTCACAGATAGTTTTAAATTTTCTGTTTAATTTTACCAGTTAGAAATGGAAGCAAGTAAACAAAAAAAATACGATATTACCTATCTTAAAATGGCACAAGAGTGGTCAAAATTATCGCATTGTAATCGTAAAAAAGTTGGTGCATTAATTGTAAAAGATAAAATGATAATTTCCGATGGGTATAACGGAACACCATCAGGATTTGATAATTGTTGTGAGGATGAAAATGGCGAAACCAAATGGCACGTGCTTCACGCAGAAGCAAATGCAATATTAAAAGTGGCATCTTCTACACAGTCTTGTAAAAATGCTACTTTATATATAACGATGTCGCCTTGTAAAAATTGTAGTAAACTAATCCATCAAGCAGGTTTTAAACGTTTGGTGTATTCCGAAGCGTATAAAGATACTTCAGGATTGGATTTTTTAAAGCAAACCAATATTGAACTAATTCATTTACCATTAAAAAACAATGAATAAAAAAATTAAAATATACCTTCCTATTTTTATAGGTATTGCCGTAATAATCGGAATTGTTATTGGTAGCAACCTAAATTATAGCAATAAAACAGCATTGCTTTTTGGCGGAAACAAACAAGAAGAAAAAATTAAACGACTTATAGATTACATACATTACGATTATGTAGATGAGGTAAATACCGATAGTATTTTAGATGGAACCTTAAAAAATATTGTAGAAAAATTAGATCCACATTCGGTTTATATTCCAGCTAGTAAGCACGAAGAAATTGCCGAAAAAATGAATGGTAAATTTGTAGGAATTGGTATTCAATTTACTATTTATAAAGACACAATTACCGTTTTAAAAACTATAAAAAATGGTCCTAGCGAACGTGTTGGTATAAAAGCTGGTGATCGTATTTTACTTGCCAATAAAGACACACTTTATGGTAAAAATATAACAAGTAAAGGTGTTATTGCAATTTTAAAAGGAAAAAAAGATACCGATGTAAATCTTACTGTTTACCGAAAAAGTGAAAACCGAATTATTCCGTTTACCGTAACACGATCGGATATTCCTATTAGTAGTTTGGATGCTGCATATATGCTACAAAAGGGCATAGGTTATATTAAATTAAACAGTTTTACCGATACTTCTTTTATAGAATTTAAAAATGCGTTAAACGATTTAAAATCGGAAGGATTAGAAACCTTAATTGTAGATTTGCGAGATAATCCAGGAGGATTTATAGGGAAAACAAGAGATATTGTAGACGAATTTTTAAGCGATAATAAATTAGTAGTTTTTACCAAAAATAATAAAGGGAAAATCCATAATTATTTTGCCACACAAAAAGGCGGTTTTGAAAACGGAAAAGTATATGTTTTAATCAATGAAAATTCTGCTTCAGCAGCCGAAATATTTGCAGGAGCATTACAAGATAATGACCGAGGAATAATTATTGGCAGACGCTCTTTCGGAAAAGGATTGGTACAACAAGATATGGATTTAGGCGATGGTTCATCCGTTAGATTAACCATTTCTAGATACTATACACCAACAGGTAGATCTATTCAAAAACCATATAGATTAAATCATAAATCCGAATACTATCACGATGATTTTCGCAAGCGGTTTAACAGTGGCGAACTAACCAATAAAGATAGTATTAAAGTAGCAGACAGTTTAAAATTTACCACACCAAAAGGAAAAATTGTTTACGGTGGAGGCGGAATAATTCCCGATATTTTTGTACCAATAGATACGTCTAATTATTTTGAGGATTTTCATTTTAGAGAAATGAGTACTTTTGTTTTTGAATATGTAGATGCCAATCGTAAAGAGTTTGAAAATATGCCATTAAATTATTTTTTAGATTATTTTGACGAAGATGAAATTATCTATAATAAATATGTAAAAAAAGTTTACGGAAATAAAAAAAATATAAAATCTGAAAAGCAAATAAAAAAATATATAAAAGCATTATTTGCACGAGAACTTTATAGTGAAAATGCGTTTTATCAAGTCTATAACCAAGATGATAAAATGATAGAAAAAGTTTTGGAGTTAGAACAAAATAATTAAAATACAATTATGGCTTTAGTAGAACCATTATCTGTCAATGCAAATGCAGAAGTACAAGAATTAGCAAGATTTTTTAACGAAACCTTAGGTTTTTGTCCAAATTCAGTTTTAATCATGCAAATCCGACCAGAAATTGCAAAAGCTTTTATTGGTTTAAACAAAGCAGTAATGGCTAATAAAGGAAAAGTTACTTCAGATTTAAAGCGATTAATAGCTTATGTTAGTTCTAACGCAACAGGTTGTAATTATTGCCAAGCTCATGCTATTTTAGCGGCAAAAAGATACGGAGCATCTAAAGAAAAATTAGCACATATTTGGGAATATAAAAGCCATAAATCTTTTAATGAAGCAGAACGTGCAGCTTTAGATTTTTCAGTAGCAGCATCTATTATACCAAATGCTGTAGATGCATCCATTAAAAATAATTTAAAAAAGTACTATACCGATGGTGAAATTGTTGAAATTCTTGGTGTGATTTCATTATTTGGGTTTTTAAACCGATGGAACGATTCTATGGGAACAACCTTAGAAACTAATGCAATAAAAACAGGAAAAACCTACCTTAAGGATACCAATTGGGAAATTGGTAAACACATGTGATGTTTGGGTTGCTGATTTTTTTTGGTTACTACTTATTTTTTTACAAATTTCTTAATTACTGTTTGGTTATTGCTTTCTAATTTAACAAAATAAACACCTACACTTAAATTTGAAATATTTGTTTTCGTTTTTAGTGTATTAATTTTTTGTTTATTACGAACTTTAGTTCCTTGAACATTATAGATAGTATAATACACCGTATCATCTAAACTTTCAATTGTAAAAATTAAAGTGTCTTTTGCTGGATTTTAAAAATCAACACCAAATTCGTCTAAAAGATTTTTTTTATCTTGTTTTAATTTTTCTATAAATATTTTATGTTTTTCCGAAGTTGGGTCAAATGGTTTGTGTTGCATCCCTTTTTGAATACGTGCTACTTTTTTTAAAATAGGATAAACCGATTCGTTTAACCAAGTTTGCTTAAAAATATTCCAAATATAATCTACTGCTATCGCATTTGGGTGTAGCATATCGGCTTTATAAAAACGATAATCTCGTAAATCGTCTAACATAATTTCGTAGGCAGGAAAATAAAAAACATTCGTACTTATTACTTGATGAATTGCGGTTAATAAATGTGCTTTACTTCTGCTATTTTCTACAAAACCATCTTTTACATGTCTAACAGGACTAAGTGTAAAAATAAAATTTATGTTTTTATTGTATTGTTGCACTTTAGAAATAATTCGGTTTATTGCTGCTTTTATTTCGGAAACGGATAATAGCTTTTTAGTGAATTTTTCTTGTGGAATTTTATGGCAATTCGCTACAAATTCATTGGTTTTTTTATACGTATAAACCCAAGCTGTACCTAAAGTTAATATACAGTGCGAAGCTTGTAAAATTTGCTTTTTCACCAATTCTAAAGCCAAATTACTTTCTGCAACAGCAATATCCAAATCCAAATTACTAAAATCGGAATGCAAATCTAAATTATGCCATTGCTCGTTGTGGTAAATAAAATCGGATTTTACAAAAAAATTGCTATCTAAAGCTCTAGTAAGCAATTTTTCCATGGAAATCACATTAAAAATAACACCAAACGGATTGCTTATACTTTTAAATTTATAGTAGTTAAATTTTTTACCAATAGTATCCGAAAAACAAGAGCCTAACAACAAAATTACAGAATTATAATCTATTGTATTTTGCTCTTTTTTTACAGGTATTTCAGTTCGGAAATTCACTTTTTACATTTTAAGGCAAAGCTACAAAAGTTAATTTGGTATTATGCCTTAAATTAACGTAAAATAAACATAAAAAAGCATGGTAGATTAAAAAGAAAATTTACTTTTGCCAAAATTTTTTAAAAATGAACTTAGATCCAAAAGAAATACTAACAGCAACCCTTGTATTATTTGCTGTGATTGATATTGTAGGAAGCATACCTATAATAATTGATTTACGCCAAAAAGTTGGCCATATACAATCCGAAAAAGCATCGTTAGTCGCTGCAATAATTATGATTTCGTTTCTTTTTATAGGTAGAGAAATTTTAAATTTAATTGGTATTGATGTAAATTCATTTGCGGTTGCAGGTGCATTTGTACTGTTATTTTTAGCCTTTGAGATGATTTTGGGCATTCAACTTTTTAGAGATGATTCACCAGAAACTGCTAGTGTTGTTCCGTTAGCATTTCCGTTAATTGCAGGAGCAGGAACAATGACCACTATTCTTTCGCTTAAAGCGGAATACCAAACCGTTAATATTATCATTGCAATTATCATAAATATGATTTTTGTATATGCAGTATTAAAATCCTCTAAAAAAATTGAAAAATTCTTTGGTAAAGGAGGAATTGCCGTAATTAGAAAAGTATTTGGTGTTATTTTATTAGCCATTGCTGTAAAATTATTTGCAACAAATATTCAAGGTTTATTGCATTAGTAACACTTGTAGCATAAAAACACCTCGTATCTTTTTATATTTGCATTCTACTAATATCAAAATCAAATAAAAATGAAAAAATACGATGTGTTAATTATCGGTGCTGGTGCAGCAGGAATGTCTTGTGCCTTAATTTTGGGTTCAGCAAAAAACAAACCTTTCGCTAAAGATAAAAAAATTGCCATACTAATGCACCAAAAAGCTTCGGCTTTAGCTAGTGGATTATTTAATAATGTACTTGGTTTAAAAGAAGGAACTACAGGTAAAGAAATATTAGAATTTGGTAAAAACCAACTCAGTAATACCTATCCACATGTTACACAAATTGAAAAAGAAAAAGTAACCAAAATTGCACAAACCGAAACTGAAATTACTGTTACTACCAATAAAAACAGCTATATTGCTAAAAATATTGTAGTTGCAGTTGGTCCTTCCAACAATTTTGCAATTGAAGGTTTGCTAAATTATATAGAACCTCACAAAAAATTACCAAAGGCAAAAGAACGTATTCAACTAAAAAACACCAATAATTTAGTTACCAAAAACATCTACGTCGCAGGAGTTTTAGCAGGAGAAAGAAGTCAATTTGCTATTGCTGCAGGTTCAGGAGCATCGGTTGCCACAGATATTCTTACCAAATGGAACGACAATAATCCTGCAATGGTACATGATAGTATTTTATGATAATTTTTAGATTAATTTATAAAACTAGCTTTTTTAGGGTCAGTTATAAAAATT
>CAYOWM010000052.1:0-7889 GCA_964407635.1 uncultured Flavobacteriaceae bacterium | reverse complement strand
TATATTTAACTATATATCAATACGTTAACTATTTATTCTGTCAAAGTTAAGAAAATGGTAGCCATAAATTCTGCCGTAGAAATTGACGTAACTGGTCAGGTTTGTGCAGATTCTATTGGTGCAAAGATGTTTTCAGGAGTTGGTGGACAAATGGATTTTATTCGTGGTGCTTCTTTAAGTGAAAACGGAAAAGCAATCCTAGCACTACCATCGCAAACAAGAAAAGGAATTAGCCGAATTGTACCATTTTTAAAAACTGGTGCAGGTGTTGTTACCACAAGAGCACACGTACATTATGTGGTTACCGAATATGGTGTTGCGGATTTATATGGAAAAACTATAAAACAACGAGTCAAAGCATTGGTTGCTATTGCACATCCAAATCATAGAGAACATATTGAAAAAACATATTTTGAAGGAGCAAAGTAGTTTTAATTTAATTTGAAAATTGCTCCGACATTTAAAAAGATTAGCCATTCTCTGTATTTATCTGCATCGATTTGTGGTTCTAAACCATCTACTCGATTGGATAAAAATCGTTGCCATCTAAAATCAAATACCATTTTAAAATTGTTTTTTGTGGTGTAGGTTGTTCCTCCTCCAAATATTAAGGAACCTGTTGCATCTTTTTTGGTAAAAATTCCTCCTCGATATGGTCTAGGTATTAAAGAATAATCTTCTTCTATATTTCCTAAATCGGATACTACTTCTGGCTTAAAAATAGAATATACACCACCAATACTTACATAAGGTTCTAAAGCTCTAAAATCAGAACTATTAAAGATATTAAATTGAAATTGTGTGCCAAAATTGTACATTTTAGTACTTCCATGTATGTTTTTTAGTAAAATAGATTGAGGACTATTACTTTCAATATAACGACCTCTTTGCTTAAAAGTATCGCTCATATACGATACCTCTACTCTAATTTTAGAATGATTCTTAAGAAAACTTCCACGATCATTCCAACGAATTCTATTTGGATTAAAACTTAGGTAATATATAACTCCTGCTCCAAAACCTACATTACCAAAGCTACTAGGAAAATCATGTCTTTCTCCATAATCGGTTTGCATGGATGTTGGTCCTGCAATTATACCAAGTTCATGAGATAATTTCTGTGAGGATACATTTGAGGTAAATGTAAGGAATGTGATTCCTAATAAAATTGCCTTTTTCATAAGATAATAAAGCAATAATTAAAATTATTGCTGGTAAGTTTGTTGTTTGTGTTATATATAACGCAAACAAAAATAGAATATTATTTGTAAAAATAGGGTTATATTGTAAAGTATTTACTAAATTTTATAATTTGGATTTAAAAAGAACCCATAATGGTAAACCCAAAACTCCTTCCTGGAGCACTAATTGCAGAAGCAAATTCCTTATAATGCACATCTAATATATTATCTACTTTAAAGATAAATTGAAAATTTTTATTAATGTGGTATTTAAAATTATACGAAAAAGTATGCCAAGCAGGATTTCCATAATACGAATTGGTTTCTTGTAAATATGGTGTTTCCTCTAGATTATCAATTCCTTCCGTAAGGTTATAATTCGATGCTTTTTTCTTAGTATTAAACACAAATTTTAAACTTGTATCAATTTTATTTCTTGAAAAACCAATTTGTGCAGAACCAAAAATTGGTGGAATAGAAGATAAAGGTTCTTTGGTATCGTATGTTTTTCCTGTTGTATAGGTGATTTGTGCTTTACTGTAAAATTTAGGTGTGAAATTCACTTTATAGGTTATAGTACTTCCAAAAACAAAGGCATTTCCTTTATTTACATTTGCAATAATTGTAGCATTTTCACCATCATAGGTAATGAAACTACTGCCATTTAGCTCAAATTCGGATCGTGTAATGTAATCTTTTAGAAAAGTATAGTATGTTGAGAAACCTAAATGGTGTTTTTTATCGTTAAAATATTTTAACACACTTAGTTCGGAACTATAGACATATTCTGGTTTAAGATGAATATTCGGAACGGTAACATAACCTCTTTTTTCACGAACTTTACCTACATCATCAATGTTTGGCGATCGGAATCCTGAAGCTAAAACACTATTAATTTGCCATTTTTTATTTGGTTTAAAAACGTATCCAACAGTTGCTGTAATTGCCGAATTACTTAATTTTATATCTTTACTAGGTAATATAATATAGGTTTCGTCTTTCCATACTGCTTTTAAATAAGTATTGGTTAAACGGATTCCTGTATTTAAAGTTTCTTTTTTACTTATATCTTGCCTGTAATTGGCATAAATTGCGGTACTTGCATAGGAACTTCCTCCGTCTGGATATCTAGATTGTACAATAAAATCATTTTCAAAACCAGTTATTTGATGTTGGTTTACCAAAATTGTTTTTCCGTATGCATCGGAATGCACTTTGTTATACGTAAATTCTGTTCCGTAAGATAAAAGTCTGTTTTCTTTTTTGGTAATTGGCACTTCAAAATCAGCATTTACACTAAAAATTTTTACATTTTCATTTCGGTACGACCTATCAAAACTGCCAAATTTTCGTTGAATTCTAGATTCGTTAATATCTTGATATGCAACAGTAATTCGCCCATTTTTAATCCATTTTTTGTCAATATTTAAATCTAATTGTGTAGAAAATAAAAATCGTGTTTGTGGTCCATAATACCATTCAGCAAATTTTAGTGTGTTGTTTTTATATTCTGTCAATTTATCAAATCGAGGAATATCGGAGGATTTACTATATTGTAAATTAAAATTCAGATTGTTTTTTGCGTTTAACGGAATAAATACCTTTTGCATTAAATCGTATTGTGAAAAACCGACATTTTTTTGCATTTCTGGGTTTGGATTAGCTACAGGAAATTCACTATAATAGGTTTCTGTATTGTTTGAATAAATTGGTTGTAATCCCCAATTTTTAAAACCGTGATTTCTGTTTCCACCCATTTTTAAATCGCCGAATTTACTGTATGAAAAATTGGTGTATGTTGCCATTTTTTTTGCTTGTATTTCTACGCCTAATTGCTGTGTAAATTCATCATTAACCGAAGTATATCTTGTTAAAAAGGATTTTTTAAACGTTAATTTATCTGCAATTTTTGGTTTTTTTGTTATGTAATGAATCACGCCTCCGAGAGCATCGGAACCGTAAATTACTGATGAAGGACCAAAAACAACTTCCGTTCGTTCTAGCATACTTGGCGAAATGGATATAGAATTTTGCAAATGTCCTTTTCGGTAAATGGCGTTATTCATGCGAATACCATCTACTACTAATAAAACTCTGTTAGCTTCCATACCTCGTAAAACAGGGCTTCCACCTCCAAATTGTGATTTTTGCACTTTAATTCCTGCTATATTTGCAAGTAAATCTGCCGAAGTTTGTGGTGCAATTTTTACAATATCTGTTTTGGTTATCGTTGCTAATTCTTGTGCTATTCGGCTTCGTTTAACTTCCTTTTTACTTACCGAAATATAAATTTCTTCTAAATCCGTACTTTTTGCTTTTAAAAAAACCGTATTATTAAGCACTAAATTTATTTTTTTAATTTGTAGGTTTTGATACGATAAATGTTTTAAATAAATAACCTCATTATTGGTGAATTTTGAAACGTCTAAAACGCCGTTAATATCCGAAACATTATGCTTTTTTTTATCTTTATTATATGCCGAAACATTTGCAATAGGTTCGTTAGTATCCATATCTACAACTACAATATTTTGTGCAAAAATATATGGTGATAGAAGTAAAAAAAGGATACGTATATTTTTCAAAATTAACGGTTCTATTTAAAAACAGTTTGTAACACTGTTAAGGATTTTGGTTTGTAAAATTCGGGCAAATGCAAACTAAAATAGGTTATAATAATTTGTAATAATTCTTGCCGTTCAGTTGGTTTTAAATTAATCGTATCTATTGTATCAAAATTTGTACCAAACAGGGTTTTAAAATGGATTAATTTTTCGTCTGAAATATAATCTGCAATTGGCTTGTTTCTAGTGAAAATTCCTTCTTTTAAATGAAAAAACAAATCCGTTTTTTTGGGTTTACTAGGATAAAATCCTAAATATTTGGTTAGGTTTAGTAAAAATACGAGATGAAAATTAGCAATATTTTGATTTTTATCTAACCAAATTAAGGCATTTTCAAGGTATTGATAAAGGAGTTCGTCACCTTCTTCTTCCTTTATAGCTAAGCTTAATATTTCAGATAAAAACAAGGCAATAGTGCTTTTATAAATGTTTGAATGGATTGCGTGTAATGGTTTAAAAACCGTTGCTTCTTTTATGTAATTTAGGTTTCCTTTATCGTTGTGTTTTGCTATGATTTCAAGTAAGGAAAATTTTTGAAAATACGCTATTTGTAGTTTTTTATTTTTGCTTTTTTTAGATAAAATTCCTTTTAAAAAATAGGTTTTTAAACCTTGCTGTGTATAGCATTTTACAATTAAACTGCTGTCTTGGTATTTAATTGTACTCAGTACAATTGCTTTTGTGGTTACAAGCATTGTGGTTATCTTATAATGGCAACTTTTGTGCTAGAAGTTTCGCTTTTATCTGGTAGCGTTAATAAAATTATATACACACCTGAAGCAACTTTTGTTCCTGCAAGGTTGCGTTTGTTCCAAGTTACTTTTCCTCCTTTTAGTTCTTGTCCTTCTACCACATTAGTTTCGTACACCAAATAACCTGCACTGTCTAGTATTTTTACATTTGTTCCTCTTGGCAAATGCGTACCGTTTCTACCATCAATAGTTATGAATTCATTTTCTTTTGTAGATGGATTTGGATATGCATAGGTTTCGCCTAGCGTATCGCTAAACGGAGCGACTTCACTTTTAAAAGCAACTAAACCGTTATCTGTGGCAAAATATACTTTACCATTGCTGTTATCTACTTTAATTTTATTTATTTTGTTAGATGGCAAAGGCGAATTATTTTTGTTAAATAAGTATAATTCTTTTTTTCCTGTTGGATTTGTACCTAAAACGCCACTAGTATTTGTACCAAACCATTTGTTATCTGCTCCGTCGATTGCAATAGCATTTATAGATTGTTCGCCTAATACTATTTGTGCTTGTTCGTCGCCTGTTGCTCCTTCTAATTTTATTAATACAGGTCTTGTTTTTGGAATTTCCTCTTCAAAAACACGACTAATGCCGTTAAAAGTTCTAAATCCACGAATTGTACCAATCCAAATGGTATTATTTTTATCTACTGCAATAGATCGTACCATATCGTCTGGTAATTCTCCTTTTCCTATTTCGGTGGTTAATGCTGCACTTTTTTCGCCATTTTCGTTAAATACTAAAGCTCCAAAACTTCTAGAACCTAACCATTTATTACCTGAATTATCAATGACAACATCACCTAATCCGTTTTTATCGGAAACAGGAATAACAGTACCAAAACTATAGGTTGTCCAAACGTTTTGTGTGCTTAATTTATTAATTCTATGGTTAGAAAACGCATTAGAAACCCACAAATTACCTTGTTTATCAAATGCAGAACTTGTCAATAGAATACCATTTGGTAAAAAACTTGCACTTGCTCCTGACCAAATTTCTAAAGGTGAATTTGTATGGTCATAGTGATTTGTAATTATGTCGTTTTCTATTTCTAGTAAACCGTTTCTATTAGAGCTAATAAAAACTCTATTTTCATGAAAAGGGTCAATAGCAATATTTAATAAATCTACAGCTTCAAAACCAATATCTGCATATCTTGTGTTAATCCAAGTTTCGCCATTATAATGGCTAAAACCCTTTCGAGTACTAGTAAAGTTGTAGGTTGCATAATCTGCTGCTCCATAAACAATCCATAAATTGCCTTTTTTTACATCAATGGAATAAATTTCATTATACAAAGGACCTTCTGGATGAATTTCTAAATATTCTGTATCGTTTACTAATCTAGAAAGTATTCCGTATTTATTTGTAGCCAAATATACAACCCCATTTTCGGCATACGAATTTTTTAATTTAAAATTGTATTCGCCAAACGAATTTGCAGTATCTAAAAGAGTTAAAGTTGTATTTAAAATATACGATTTGTTTTGTGTAGTAACCGTTAAATAGTCATCGGAATGGTTTAAATTTATAATATTTCCGTTAAAATTTTGCACAAACTGAATAGTATTTGCACTTGTTAAACGATATAATGAATTATTTTTAGAAGCATATACTTCGTTATTAAATACAGTAAGAGCCGTAAAGTTTCCAGTAAAATTGCCAACTGGTTGTTGCCAATTATTAAAATCAATTAAGTATGGATGTGTAACATCTGCAGTATAAATACCGTTTTCGGTTGCTGCAAAAATGGTATTGTTAAATACTAAAGTTTGGTTTATATTAACGGTTGAAGATGCTGTTCCGATATAAAAAGTATCGCCAAATTCTAAATTTTCAATATTATATTCAATTATTGCAAACGGAGTTGCTACAAAAAGTCGGTTTTGGTATTTTGAAATGTGATTAATTCGTTTTGAACCAGCAATATTTAATCGTTTAATATCGTCTGCAACGGTTATACTTCCGTTTTCATTTACGATTTCTACCAATCCGTTTTCGTAACCAATAACTAAACGCTTGTAATCGGTATCGTAAAAAACAGCAGAGGTTTGTTCACCGGAAAGTCCTTGAATAGACGATATTTTTTCACTTTCACCAGTATTTATATCGTAAATAAATACGGCATTATCTGTAATTGCGTATATTTTCTGCTCTACTTTTACAAAATCTTTTACGTTATTATACGAAAAGAAACCTTCCCAATTATCGCTATAATCTACTTGCGTATAACCGAAAATGGTACTAAAAATTGCTACAAAAAACAGTATTTTTTTCATCTTTGAATTTTACTCTAAAACTAACGCAATATTAAGCTAAATATTGTTAATCCGCAAAATTCACCACTATATTATTATTTTTGATTAAAACACAGTAAATCAAACTATTAAAACACTTGTTTTACAATTTAATAATATCCAAATTTGAGGGAGTTTGAAATTGTCTTTATTCATCTGTTTCATTTCAAAACCTTTGAAATACTAAAGTATTCCTTCGGTTTTAAAATTTCACATCTAAACAAAGCTAATTCCATGAATTTTGCAGTTAATCTAAACATCTTTCTAAATACCTTTCGGTGTATTCAATAACAACTATATCTGGTTTTTCTTTTTTGATTAGTTCTTTGTCAAATTTATGCGACCAAATATAGGTTGTTTGGTTAAACGATTCATTCAAAAATGGTTTTAAAGCACTCGAAAAGGAATCTCTAAATAGTAATATTTTAAATTTTTTAGTATTGTTTGTGTATCTAGATTCGTAAATATTTGTGTTTTTATAGTATTTAGGAATGGAATCTAGTTGGTAATTTTTTAAAAAAGTAGGTTTTAAAATAAGCTGTACATCTTTTTTGTAATTAATTAATTTTGAAATATCGCCTATCTTTTTTATGGAATCTATTTTGTAATCTGAAAAAGAACTATTTTTTATGTCAAAATCTAATTTTATCCTATTTAATAAGGTTTGTGAAGCATAAAAAGCACCAATATCATTCCAATGAGAGTCGTATCTACGATACAATCTATTTTTTGTTTTTTGTTTTCGGAATTGTTTTCCTAAATCTATAATTTCAAAATCTATTGTATTTTTTAAATAGGTTAAAAGCTGTTCTTTTCGGGTTTTTATTTTTGGGAAACGAAATGGTAATTTTTCACGATAAATACTATGTTTGCTTGGTGCTACGGCAATATAAAATTTAATATTTTGCGTTTCTAGCCATTTTTTTCTATCTAAAGTAGTCTTTGCAATTTTTTGTAATTCCTGTAAACTAAACAAATCAAAGCCTAAACTTTCGTTTACGGTATTGCTAAAACTATTTCCTAAAAACAAAA
>CAYOWM010000051.1:0-8057 GCA_964407635.1 uncultured Flavobacteriaceae bacterium | reverse complement strand
AAGTTATCGGAAACTTAACCAAAGTTAAAGTCGTAAAAAATAAAGTAGCACCACCTTTTCAAGTAGCAGAATTTGATATTATGTATGGCCAAGGAATCTCTAAAGTTGGCGAAATTTTAGATCTAGCCGTAGAACATGGTATAGTTAAAAAATCCGGTTCGTGGTTTAGTTATGGCGAAACAAAATTAGGTCAAGGACGTGATTCCGTTAAAGGATTAATAGCTGATAATCCAGAACTTATGGAAGAATTAGAAACTAAAATATTTGCTATTATTAAAGAAACAAAATAATTGTTCTAAATATATTTAAAAAACCACTTATTATTGTAAGTGGTTTTTTTATAATAAGTTTTACATATATTCGTTTTGAATAAAAACAATTCCATGCAAGTTATTTATAAAATATTTTTTCTTTTTCTTTTTTTTATTTCTTGTTCTAGTCAAGATACTGTTTCAGATAACAATTTAGCAATTCCTGTTTATAATCAAGCATATAACGAAAATTACGATGCAGATTCGGTTAGTAGTATTTTAATTAATGCAAATAACGCCTATGTTTTGGTAGATCCGTTTTTAGAAAATGTAACCGAACATATTGCTGAAATAAAAGCAAAAAACAATCAAGTAGGAGCATATATTAGTATCGGAACTGGTGAAAATTGGCGTGATGATTTTACGCAATTGCAACCCTTTTTAGTACCAACACCTTGGGCACAATGGCAAGGCGAATATTTTGTAAATACAACAACTACAGGAATTATTTCGGTAATGAAAGCACGAATTGATAAAATTGCAAATTGGGGTTGCGATTGGGTAGAATTTGATAATATGGATTGGATTTACGACGATGATTTACGAGCAACCTATGGTTATCAAGTAACACAAGAGCAAGGTATAGCATATTATCAAGAATTATGTACTTATGTACATAGTAAAGGTATGAAATGTATGGCAAAAAATATAGTAGAAAATGCTGATAATTTTGATGGTGTTTTATACGAATCGTACACTGACGATAAAAATTGGTGGAATGTTTCTGGAGCACAAAACTTTATAAATCAAGGTAAACTGGTTATTATTAACCATTATAACGAATCTAATTGCGATGCAGTTTACCAAGAATATAAAGCAATTTACGGAAAGGATTTGTCTTATATTTGTGAGGATACAAATTTACAAGCATATAAGCATTATAATGAGTAATGCTATTATGATATATATAAAATATTTTTTATTGAATATTAATGAGAAGCTACTTTTTTCACTTTTTTAAGATTTTTTAAATCTGTTTTTTTGACAGGTTTCCTTTTTAATTTTTTATTAGCATTTTTTATAGAATCTGCTTTTTTAACTAATTTTTGTTGTTTTTTAGTTAATTTACTAATAGAATCTTCTAGTTTTTTGTAAATTTCTTGATATAATTCAATATTTTTTAAATAATAGGTATGGCTTTCTTTAAATTGTGTACTATCTACTTGATATTTGGCGTAAATTAACGGATAATAATTTGGTTTTCTTTCTTTAGATAGGGTTTTTATGTTTCTACTTTTTGCTGCTAAATGCATATCAAAAAGTAAATTTATCATTTTTTGTTTCGGAATAAGATTTTTTGGCTTTTTTTGCTCTTTTGTACACGAAAAAAGTAGAAAAGCCAGTAAAATGTAAATTATATTTTTCATATAGTATTATTTTTATAAAAATTATCGGTTAAATAAAAGCCTTTTTCCTTTTATAGTGTGGTTAAATTTACCTTGATTATAAATAATATTTCCGTTTACAAAAGTAGTTAAAATTGAACTAGAAAAAGTTGTTCCTTCAAAAGGAGACCATCCGCATTTGTATAAAATATTTTCTTTCTTTACGGTTTGTTCTTTTTTTAAATCTATTAATACCAAATCGGCATAATAGCCTTCTTTTATAAATCCTCTTTTTTCAATTTTATATAAAATAGCAACGTTATGACTAAATTTTTCTACAATTTTTTCTAAGGATATTTTATTTTGTTTGTGCATTTCTAATAAAGCAAGTAATGCGTGTTGTACTAATGGTCCACCACTTGGTGCTTTGGTATAGATTTGTTTTTTTTCGGTACTAGTATGTGGTGCGTGATCGGTTGCAATAATATCAATTTTATTAGATAATAATGCTTGTAACAAACCATCTTTATCCTTTTTTGTTTTTACTGCAGGATTCCATTTTATAAGAGTTCCTTTTTTTGCGTAATCGCTATCGTCAAACCATAAGTGATGTACACAAACTTCGGCAGTTATTTTTTTATCTTTTAACGGAAGGCTATTATCTAACAATTCGGTTTCTTTTACTGTGGAAAGATGGTAAACATGTAATCTTGCACCTGTTTTTTTTGCTAACTCTATTGCTTTAGATGAGGATAGATAACAAGCTTCTTCCGAACGAATTATAGGATGTTTTTCTATAGGAATATCCTCGCCATAAATAGCAATATGTTCTTTTAAATTTTTTTGTATGGTTGCTTCGTCTTCGCAATGTACAGCGATAAGCATATCGGTTTTTGAAAAAATATTTTCTAAAGTTTTAGGATTATCTACTAACATATTTCCTGTTGAGGAGCCTAAAAAAAGTTTAATTGCTGCGACATTTTTTGGATTTGTTTTTAGTAATTCCTCTAAATTATTATTAGTTCCACCAAACATAAACGAGTAATTAGCGTACGAAGTGTTTTTGGCAATTTCAAATTTTTTAGCTAACAATTTTTGTGTAGTTGCTTGTGGAACGGTGTTTGGCATTTCGATAAACGAAGTAATTCCTCCTGCAACAGCAGCTTTAGATTCCGATGCTATATTGGCTTTATGTGTTAAACCTGGTTCTCTAAAATGTACTTGATCGTCAATCATTCCTGGAAGCAAGTATTTTTCGGTTGCATTGATAACTTTACATTTAGAAGTATTGGTAATTTTATCGGCAATTTTGGTAATAATTCCGTTTTGAATAAGTACATCTTTTGTAAGAATTTTCCCTTCGTTTACAAGGTTTGCGTTTTGAATAAGAATTTCCATTTTAAATAGATTTAAGAGTTAGTTACAAATAAAATTGTTTGTATTGGTTTTTAATAAGTGATTATTCAATTCCTCTAAATTTCATTTTTATAACACCAAAAACGGCTTCCGATATTATCGAACCAGACATTTTTGAAGTTCCTTTTATGCGATCGGTAAAGATAATGCTTACTTCTTTTATATTAAAATTGTGTTTCCATGCTTTAAATTTCATTTCAATCTGAAAGGCATAGCCAACAAAATGAATTTTATCTAAATCAATAGTTTCTAAAACCTTACGTTTGTAACAAACAAAACCAGCTGTAGTATCATAAACAGGAATTTTGGTAATAAACCGTACATATTTTGAGGCAAAAACCGATAAAACGATGCGTTTAAAATCCCAATTTACTACGTTTATTTTTCCTTTAATGTATCTAGAACCAACCGAAACATCGGCATTATTGGTTGCACATTCGTTATACAATCGTTCTAAATCTTTAGGATTGTGCGAAAAATCGGCATCCATTTCAATAATGTAATCGTATTTTTTGGCAATTGCCCATTTAAAACCGTGAATATATGCAGTACCTAAACCTGTTTTTTCTTTTCTAACTTCTAAAAACAAGCGATTAGGAAATTCTTTTTGTAAATTGGATACAATTTTTGCAGTTCCGTCAGGCGAACTATCGTCCACAATTAAGATATCCATTTCTTTTTTTTGCGAAAAAGCAGCACGAATAATGGCTTCTATATTTTCTTTTTCGTTAAAAGTTGGTATGATAACTAAAGTATCGTTCATTAATTTAATTTAATAACTAAAAAGCAAAGGTAAAACAAAATATTACTAAATTTGTTGTTTCTATATTTACCTTTAACAAAGTTTTATGATAAGCAGTTTAGCAGCGAATAATTGGATTACCTTTTTGTTTGTTACTTTAATAGGAATACTTGTTTTATTAAAAACGATGTTTCCGTTGCAGTTTAGATATTTTATTGCTTTTTTTAGATTAAATCAATATTTTGTTAAATACATTTCGATTATAAAAGTTTTACATCCGTTTAATGTGTTTTTACTGCTTTTTCAGTTTTTTATTTATGGTTTTTTACTTTTAAAAGTTGTTCGGTATTATGCTGTTTCAGCAATTAGTAGGGATAGTTTTTTATATACTAAAATCATTTTATTTTTAGTAATTTTTTATGGTTTACGTTTTTTAATTGGTAAAATTATTTTTTCTGTTTTTAACTTATCTAGCCGTTACGAAGCAGAAAGCATTTATAAACTTACGTATTTATCTAAATTATCTATTTATGTTTTTCCTTTTTTAATAGGTTTTCAGTATTATAATTTTGAGAAAGGTTTTCTTGTTTTATCGGTATTTACAGCTATGTTTTTGTTATATTTTTATATTTTAATTTTAATAAAAAACCAAAAAAATATTTTTACGCATTATTTTTATTTTATTTTGTATCTTTGCACACTTGAAATTTTACCGTTGTATCTTTTTTATAAAGTATTAATTTACAAACTGTAAACAAAAAATTTGTAAGATGAAAGTAAAGACAATTTTAGTTTCGCAACCAAAACCAAAAACACAGCAATCGCCATATTTTGAACTTGCTGATAAAATGAAAATAAAGGTAGATTTTAGATCTTTTATTCATGTTGAAGGAGTTACTGCTAAAGAAGTAAGACAACAAAAAATAGATTTTTCTAATTTTTCAGCTATTATTTTTACTAGTAGAAATGCCGTTGATAATTTTTTTAGACTAGCAGAGGAAATGCGTTTTACAGTACCTAATGATATGCGTTATTTTTGTCTTTCGGAAGCGATTTCGTATTATTTGCAAAAGTATGTTGTGTATAGAAAGCGTAAAATTTATGTTGGTAAGCGTACTTTTGATGATTTAGCTAAATTGATTAAAAAACACAGCGAGGAAAAATTTTTATTACCATCTTCCGATAAATTAAAACCGTCTATCCCTAAAGTTTTAGATGAAATGAAAGTAGATTGGACAGCTGCTACTTTATTTAAAACGGTTGTTAGTGATTTATCCGATTTAGAGAATGTTTTTTATGATGTTTTGGTGTTTTTTAGTCCAAGTGGAATAAAATCGTTATATGAAAATTTCCCAAATTACAAACAAAATAAAACAAAATTTGCCTGTTTTGGTAACACCACCGTAAAAGCTGCTGAAGAAGCTGGTTTAGAAGTACAAATTAAAGCTCCAACACCAGAAACACCTTCAATGACAATGGCTTTAGAAAAGTATATTAAAGAGTCTAAGTAATTTTATACGATATACATTTAAAAAGCAGTTAGAATTTTCTAACTGCTTTTTTATTTGGTAGTTACGATATTATGCTTTATGTTAACCCAAAAAATTCCTGCGCTTCCCAATTTTATTGGTATTTTGGCTTTTCATAACGAAAACCTATGAATTTTTCGGGTGTATTTAATTATAGTATTTCCTATATTTTTTTGAATGATTTTAGCTATTAAAAATAATATAGTGGTAAATTTTGTGGGTTAAAGTACTTATTTTTTCTATTTAGTGTAAAACCTATAATTTTGTTTACATATTTTTTGTTAAATATCAAAATTATGTATATTTTTGCATACTATTATTATCAATTATTAAAACTATTTTATGAGAGTTGTTTCGTTATTTGCAGGATGTGGCGGTTTAGATTTAGGATTAATTCAAGCAGGACACAAGATTGTTTTAGCAACAGATTTTGATAAAGATTGTAAAGTAACTTATGATAATAATTTTGATCATAAATTATTATTAAAAGATGTTAAGGAATTGGAAGCTGATGAATTACCAAAATATGATTTATTAACTGGTGGTTTTCCTTGTCAAGGGTTTTCTATAGCAAATAAATATCGTAATGAAAAAGATAAAAGAAACGAATTATATTTAGAAATAGTTAGGCTTTTAAACCAAACTAAACCAAAGTATTTTTTAGCAGAAAATGTACCTGGAATTTTGAGTATTGGAAAGGGTGAAGTTGTAAAACAAATAATGAAAGAATTTTCTGAAATAGGAAAAGAATCTGGTTTTTCTGGATATGAAGTACATAAGTATAAATTAAATTCTGCCGATTATGGTGTTCCACAAGGAAGAAAGAGGGTTATTTTTTTAGGTGTATCAAAAGAAGAAGTTACAGAAGAAAACAGAAAAGTACTTTTCGATAATTTTCCTCCGTCTAAAACACATAGTAATAAAAAAGAAGATAATTTGCCACCATATAAAACATTGAAAGATGCGATCGGAAACTTACCCGAACCATATACAAAAGAAGGTGAAAAAATTCTCAATCACTATGGAACACAACATAAGGTAAAAATTAATGGTTATATGGGAAACAGAAAATTATCTTGGGATAAACCTGGTCCAACAATGGTAGGAAGAGGAGGAGGAACTGGCGGTCCTGTTATTGCAGTTCATCCTAATTGTGTTCGTAGATTTACGGTAAGAGAAACTGCAATTATTCAATCTTTCCCTATGGATTTTGAATTTTTTGGATCTAAAAGTTCTCAATTTAGACAAATAGGAAATGCCGTAGCAGTTGGTTTTGCATATCATTTAGGTAAAGTACTTAAAGAGTTTGAAGATGGAAAATTAAAAGCAAAAAATTATAATCAATTAGAGTTAAAATTTTAAATCTTAAGTTAAAATTTTACATCTTGGATTACCGCTAGTAATTCTATTGCAATAAATTTTATTTAAATCTGTGATAGGTTTATAACCTTTATCTTTATGTACTAGAACTAATTTTATATCTGTAAATATACTCCTTACTAGTTGATTTAGTTTTTCTTTTAAACTAACATTTTTAAATATGAGAATATCCTTACCTATATAAGAAGTTAATTGTAGTTTACTGTAAAAATTTAAATCGCAGTCAAGAATTTTTACTTTTTCAGTAATTGGTATATTTTCAAATAATAATTTATTATAAGAAGTGAGTAAATCGTATTTGATTAAAGAGCCATCGTATGATGAAAATAAACTAATTTGTTTTTTTTTGGTAACAATAAGTTTTTTAACGGTTTCAATTATAGCGTTTGCTTTTTCTAAATTTGCAGAAGAAACCTCATTTTTTCTTAGTCCATTAATCAGTAAAGTGTTTGTACGTCCAGACTTAGATTTAATCCTTGCAATACAATCTTTTATAATATCACTTGTTTTAGAATCAACCAATATTGTTTCCATATTAATAATTTGTTCTAAAATTCTAGTTGTACTATCAATAATTTGTCTATAACTTGAAGAAACTTCAACTCCTAATCTAAAGCTATTGTCAGAATCTAATTTTTTAACCTCCCATTTTTCTCCTAAAATATTTAAATCATATGATATATTTTGACCTAAGGGTTTTTCACCAAATTCAGCACCTAGCTTTTGTTCTCCATCACCAATTGCCTGTTCTGTTGTTTCAAAAGGCGTCTTAATTGACTTTTTTGTCCAAGAATTCCAAACATTATTTTTATATAATTTTGTCATTATTTATTAATAAATCTATAATTTCTACTTCTAAAGCATTAGCAATTTTTTCAATATTTAAAAGAGTGATGTTTTTTTCAGCACGTTCAATCATTCCAATATATGTTCTATGTAAATTTGCTTTGTGTGCTAATTGTTCTTGAGATAAACCTTTTAGTTTTCTTGCTTTACGAACTTTATTACCAAATCGAATTAATATTTTTCCTTTAGAATTCATTGCTAATTTAAGTATGCAAAGATAACTTTAGTATTCTGTTTATACAACATACTAAAGTTATCATTAATTTTGAGTTTAGGAATAAAGATACTTTCAAACTCCCTCAAATTTGGGTGTTTTAAAATTCAAAAAAACACAATTTAAATTATTGATTTTATTATTTTTAGCTATTAAAAATAATATAGTGGTAAATTTTGTGGGTTAATGAGGCAAATATTTTTTAACCAAATGGTATAAAAACGCACCTAACATTGCACCAAAAAGCACAATAAGAATAGCTATTGAACCTTGACCAACTAATACATACATTGG
>CAYOWM010000050.1:0-8125 GCA_964407635.1 uncultured Flavobacteriaceae bacterium | reverse complement strand
AGAATTATAATGTATTCGTATTTATATTTTTAAATTTGTCAAAATTTTAAAATGAGTAAAACGGTAACGCCATATAACGATACAAAATTAGGAAAAAAGGAACAAGTAACTAAAATGTTTGATACTGTTTCTAAGGAATACGATTTTTTAAATCGTGTGTTAACCTTTGGTTTGGATATAAGTTGGCGTAAAAAAGTAGTAAAAATAGTAGCAAAAAATAATTCTAAAAACATTTTAGATATTGCAACAGGAACAGGCGATTTGGCAATTAATTTAGCTAAAATTAAAGCTGCTAAAATTACAGGTTTAGATATTTCAAAAGGAATGTTAGATATCGCTAAAGCGAAAGTTAAAAAGAAAAATTTACCAATTGAATTAATTTTAGGTGATTCGGAAAATTTACCATTTGCAGATGCTACTTTTGATGCAATTACCGTTGGTTATGGTGTTCGTAATTTTGAAAATTTAGATAAAGGACTTCAAGAAATTTATCGTGTTTTAAAGCCAAATGGTGTTTTTGTAGTTTTAGAAACCTCACAACCAACTAAATTTCCGATGAAGCAATTGTTTAAATTTTATTCTAAATATATAATTCCTACGGTTGGTTCGTTGTTTTCAAAAGACAAAAAAGCATATAATTATTTACCAGAATCTGCGGCAAATTTTCCTTTTGGCGAGGTTTTTAACAATATTTTATTAAAAAATGGGTTTACTACTGCAAAAGATATTCCTGTAACATTTGGAATTTCTACCATTTACATTGCAAATAAATAAAAAATGAAACAATTTATATATTCCCTCATATTCGTAATTTTGTGTTTTACAAATAGCTATTCGCAAAAATCTAAAATTGATAATTTACCAAATTTTGATAAAAAACCATGGAATTTTGGCTATTACCTTGGTGTAAATAAAAATAGCTTTGTTATAGATTATAAAAAATCCAATTATACAGATGCGAACGTAAAAGTAGATGCAGGAATGGGTTTTATTATTGGTGTTATCGTAGAAAGACGTTTACATAAAAATCTTTCTTTGCGTTTTGAACCAGGATTAATAAGTAATGTAAAAAAATTGTATTTTAGTAATGCAAATGGTTCTTTTTTAACAAAAAAAGATAGTTTGCGTGAAGTACCTTCAACCTATTTGCATTTGCCAATTTTATTTAAATTTAGCACCGACAGATTACGAAATATAAAACCGTATGCTATCGGAGGAATTGCTTTAGATTACAATTTTTCATCCAATCAAGATAATCCTGACGATAACAATGCAGGTGAATTTAGAATGACTAAAACTGCTTTAATGTACGAAGTAGGTTTAGGTGTAGATTTTTACCTTCCGTATTTTAAATTTTCGCCATCTATTCGTGGAATTTTTGCCGTAAAAAACGAACTTGTTCCTGATAATACAGGTCCTGCAAGTCCGTGGACAGCTCCTATTGATAGGTTTGCAACCAGAGGAATTTTCTTAAAGCTAACCTTTGAATAAAGGTAGTTAACTCCTTTTAAATTCGCTTAATAAAATTGCAGCTGCAGTTGCAACATTAAGGCTTTCGGTTTGTTGTAAGTTTCCAAATCGTGGAATTGCGATAGAATCCGTAACCAATTCTAAATTTTCTTTTGAAATACCATTTGCTTCGTTTCCTAAAATTAAAATTGCCTCGTTATTTAATTTAGTTTGATACACATTTTTACCATCCATAATTGCAGCGTAAATTGGTTTTTTGCTTTCTTTTAAAAAGGAATGCAAATCGGTATAAATTACCTTAACACGATTTAAAGAACCCATCGTTGCCTGAACAACTTTAGGGTTAAAACAATCTACCGTATTGTTTGAGCAAATTAATTGTGTAACGCCAAACCAATCGCAAAGTCTAATAATTGTACCTAAATTACCTGGATCTTGAACAGTGTCTAAAGCTATAGATAATCCATTAAAATTTTCAAAAGAAAAGACTTTTTTCTTAAAAACACCTAAAACTTGTTGATGTGTCGTTAGAAAACTAATTTTTTTTAATTCCGAATCGCTAAGAATAACAGCATTTTCAATAGGTTTTTCAAAAGCAGTAGTATGGTAAATTTTCACCATTTCAAAAACCGAATTATCAATAAATTCTAGTACCGATTTTTTACCTTCTACTACAAAAAGATTAAATGTATTACGATATTTTTTCTGTTTTAAAAGCTGTATGTTTTTTATTTCTTTTTTTGAAAGCATTAAGTTCTATTTTTAAATAGTATCTACCTTTGTGTATTAACTAATTTATCTTACTTTTGAATACTCAAAACAAGTACTCTTGGTTAAAACGCTTACAAAAATACTATTAATTATATTAGTTACACTAATAAGTTCGTGTAACGCTGTAAAAAGAGTAAAAGATAACGAGTATTTATTAAATAAAAACACCATTTTAGTAAATAAAAAGAAAACTTCAAATATTGAATTGTATTCGTATTTAATACAACGACCAAATCAGAAAGTACTTGGTTTACCTGTTGGATTGTATATTTATAATTGGTCCAATCTAAATTTTGAAAAAACCTATAAAGAGTGGCTTAAAAATCATCCTAAAAAAGCGAAAAAGATCAGTGCTATTTTTTCAAACAAACAAACAAAAGCAGTTTATAATTTTAATAAAGGCTTTAATAAATGGTTAATAAAAAACGGAGAAGCTCCTGTAATTTTAAATGATTTAAAAACCAAACGATCCGAAAAAACCTTAGAAAAATATTTTAAAAACAAAGGTTATTTTGATGCAGTTGTTACTTCTGAAAGTGTAAAAACTAAAGCAAGAAGGAAAAAATTAATTTTTAATGTTACTGCAAATAAAGCTTATTTTTTAGACTCTATACAAACAGAAATCCAATCAAAAGCCTTGGATTCTTTGTATAATTTAACATCAAGTAATTCTTTACTAAAAAAAGGACAACAATTTGATTTAGATAATTTTAAAAATGAAGTAAACCGCTTATCAAAACTCTATAGAAATGCAGGTATTTACAAATTTAATAAAGATTATATAAAGTTTGATTTGGATTCTACCATAGAAAAATACGTTTTAAAAAATATTCGTTTAAAAATTCCAAACCAAAGTATAAAAATAGGAGATTCTATAATTACCAAACCTTTTGTTGTACAAAAAGTAAAACGGATAAACGTATATACCGATTATTCGTTTAATACAAAAAATCAAAAATATTTAGATTCTGTAAATTATAAAGGATACACTTTTTGGGCACACAAAAAACTAAAATACAATCCTAAATATTTAGCAAATGCTCTTGGAATAACACCAAACGATGTTTATAAAGATGATGAACGAAAGGCAACTAGGCAATATTTAAACGAATTAAAAATATTTAGAACACCAATAAATATCGAATATATAGAAAAAAATGATACCGATTTAGAAACCAATATATACCTTACACCTTTAAAAAAGTACGGAATTGATTCGAATATTGATTTTATTCATTCGAATATAAAACCTTTTGGCGTTTTAGGTAAATTGTCGTTTTTAGATAGAAATACGTTTAAAGGTTTAGAAATTTTAGATCTATCCTTTCAAGGATCGTTTTTAAATCTTGCAGAAGACACTTCCGATCCTGATTTTAATTATTTTGGATTTACAGCTTGGGAAATCGGAGCAACAGCTTCGCTAAAAATGCCTAGAATCTTTTTTCCTATAAATACTAGTAGAATTATCCCGAAATATATGCGTCCGAAAACAGATATAAGTATTAGTACTAGTTTTCAGAAAAATATAGGATTAGACAGGAAAAATATAACCGCAACGATGAGTTATTTTTGGCGAAAAAACAGTAAAGTAAAACATCAATTAGATTTATTTAATATTCAATATATTAATAATTTGAATCCAAATAGTTATTTTAATATTTTTAATTCTGAATTGCGAAAATTATACACCGTATCGCAAATTATTCACGATTCAAATACTATAGATAGCGACGGAAATATTACCAATCCGTTTGGTTATATTAACTACGTATTAAATCCAACAAACAATTTTGAAACAACCAATTTTTTAGAGTATAGAACGGTACAACGTGTAAAAGAACGAAATCAAATTATTGCCGAAGATATTTTAGTTCCTGCAATTACCTATGCTTTTACCTATTCCAACAAAGAAAATATTAACGATTATAGTTTTTCATTTTTTAGATCTAAAATTGTTTCCTCAGGTTCTATAACTAGTAGTTTAGTAAATAAAAAAATTAACGATAAAAAAGTATTGTTCGATTTGCCAATTGCACAATATATAAAAGCCGAAATAGAATATAAAAAGTATTGGGATTTTGGCAGAAATAATCATGTTGTCTTTCGCTCATTTGTTGGTGCAGCAATTCCTTTTGGAAACTCTAGCGATATTCCTTTTAGCAGAAAATACCGCTCAGGAGGTTCTAACGATGTTAGAGCTTGGAAAACTTTTGACCTTGGACCAGGTGTTTCGAAAAGTAATTTAGAATTTAATACTGGTAATTTAAAAATGGTTTCTAATGTAGAGTATCGCTTTAAGTTTTTTAATAATATTTATAGTGCTGTATTTATTGATGCAGGAAATATTTGGGATTTAACTAACTCAGAATTAACAAATAAGGATGCTAAATTTAAAGGATTTAATTCATTAAAAGAAATAGCTGTAGGAAGTGGTTTTGGTGTGCGATATGACTTTAGTTTTTTAATTTTTAGAGTAGATGTTGGTTTTAAAACCTACGAACCATACCTTGAAAATAAAAAATGGTTTCAACATTATAATTTTAAAAACGAAGTGTTTAATTTTGGCATTAATTATCCGTTTTAATCTTTTACTAACGATTATTTTAGATAAATAAGAATAGTTTTGTTAAATTTGTAATTCTAAAAAATAAAAATACAGATGAAAACAGATATTAAAATTGGCGTTGCAAGTGGTGATGAAATTCAAGCAATTTTTAAACTTGCTAAGGAAAAAAACTTTGCCTTACCAGCGGCAAATGTTATTGGTAGTAATACAGTAAATTCTGTTTTAGAAACTGCAAAAAAATTAAATGCTCCTGTTATTATACAATTTTCAAACGGAGGAGCTTCGTTTTATGCAGGAAAAGGATTATCAAACGAAAACCAAAATGCAGCTATTGCAGGTGCAATTGCTGGAGCAAAACACGTACATACCATGGCAAAAAAATATGGTGTTTCGGTAATTTTACACACGGATCACTGTGCTAAAAAGCTATTGCCTTGGATTGACGGCTTGTTAGATGCAGGAGAAACTTTTTTTAAAGAAAATGGCGTACCACTTTTTAGTTCGCATATGATTGATTTATCCGAAGAACCAATAGAAGAAAACATCGAAATATGTAAAGGATACCTAAAACGAATGGATAAGTTAGGTATGACCTTAGAAATTGAATTAGGAATTACAGGAGGAGAAGAAGATGGTGTTGATAACAGCGATGTAGATGTTTCAAAATTATACACACAACCAGAAGAAGTTGCCTATGCTTACGAAGAACTTAAAAAAATAAGTAATCGTTTTACCATTGCTGCCTCTTTCGGAAATGTACATGGTGTTTACAAATCAGGAAATGTAAAATTAACGCCTAAAATTTTAGACAACTCGCAAAAATATATCGAGAAAAAACACCATACCGAAAAAAATCCTGTTGATTTTGTTTTTCATGGAGGTTCTGGTTCTACTGAAACAGAAATTAAAGAAGCAATTAGTTACGGTGTAATTAAAATGAATATTGATACCGATTTACAATATGCTTTTATGGCTGGTGTTAGAGAGTATTTTGATAAAAACCAAGCATATTTACAAGGACAAATAGGTAATCCTGAAGGTGATGACCTTCCTAATAAAAAATATTACGACCCAAGAAAATGGCTACGAAAAGGGGAAGAATCGTTTGTGCAAAGATTAGAACAAGCGTTCAAAGATTTAAACTGTGTGGACGTATTATAATAATTTAAGTATGTTTGCAAACAATTATTAAAACCTAAAAACAAGCAAAAGATGAGTAGTTGGTTTAAAAGAAAAGATAAAGGAATTACCACTCCTACCGAAGAAAAAAAGAATGTTCCTGAAGGACTTTGGCATAAAACACCTAGCGGAAAAGTTATAGAATTTAACGAACTTAAAGAAAACTTATACGTTAGCCCAGAAGATGATTATCACGTACGGATAGGTTCAAACGAATATTTTGAAATGTTTTTTGATGATAATGAATTTAAAGAATTAAACGAAAATCTCACTTCAAAAGATCCGTTAAAATTTACAGATACTAAAAAATATACCGATCGTTTAAAACAAGCACAAGAAAAAACAAAATTAAAAGATGCAGTACGAACTGCAGTAGGAAAATCAAAAGGAAAAGATATTGTAATTGCAGCAATGGATTTTAGTTTTATTGGAGGCTCAATGGGTTCGGTTGTTGGTGAAAAAATAGCAAGAGCTATTGATTATGCAATCAAGCACAAAATGCCTTTTATGATGATTTCAAAATCTGGTGGTGCAAGAATGATGGAAGCATCTTTATCACTAATGCAATTAGTTAAAACCTCTGCAAAATTAGCACAATTAGACGAGGCAAAATTGCCATATATCTCTTTATGTACCGATCCTACAACAGGAGGAACAACCGCATCGTTTGCTATGCTTGGCGATATTAATATTGCCGAACCAAATGCATTAATTGCTTTTGCTGGCCCAAGAATTGTAAAAGATACAACAGGTAAAGAATTACCCAAAGGTTTTCAACGATCTGAATTTGTATTAGAACACGGATTTTTAGATGCTATTTACCATCGTAAAGAATTAAAAGATAAAGTAAATTTATATATCGATTTAATTCAAAATTTACCAGTAAGAAAGTAATTTTTAAACTTTTCAAACCATATAAAAAAGCAGATTTCTTTAGATTTCTGCTTTTTTTATGTAAAAAATACTTTTTAAAATAGTAATTTTACTTGAATTTAAGTATTGTGAAAAATATACAAAAAATAACAGCAGTATTGGTTGAGGATTCTAGACTTGCAAGGCTAGAACTCAAAGAAATTCTTAAAAACTATCCGCAAATTGAAATTATTGGCGAAGCCGAAAATGTGAGCAAAGCATATCATTTAATTAAAGAAGTAAATCCTATTTTACTATTTTTAGATATTAATATGCCAGAAAAAAACGGGTTTGAATTACTTGAAATGTTAGATAAAATACCAATTGTTATTTTTACCACAGCATATGATGCATATGCCATAAAATCTTTTGAATACAATGCTTTTGACTATTTACTTAAACCAATAAACCCAAAAAGGTTTAAAAAAACAATTGAAAAATTACTGCCTTTTTTACAGGAAAAACAAACTAAAGAAACGGAAAACATACTTACCGAAAACTCCCAACTTTTTATTAAAGAAGGCGAAAATTGTTGGATAATTACACTAAAAGAAATTGCGTTATTTGAAGTAATCGGAAATTATACACGTGTCTATTTTAAAAATAATAAACCGTTGATTTATAAATCATTAAATAAAATATCCGAAAAATTACCAAAAACATTTTTTAGAGTTAATAGACAACAAATTATTAATTTAAAGGAAATAAATAAAGTGGACTCGTGGTTTAACGGAAAATTAAAAATAACATTAAAAAATGGTATTTCTGTAGAAACTTCTAGAAGACAAGCCTTAAAATTTAGACAAGAATTGGAGTTTTAATAGAAGATGTATTAGCTCAAAAAATTCACCACTATATTATTTTTTATGGGTTCGTATAAAATTTGAGGAAAAGTTATAAATTCGCTACAACTTTGGGACGAATATGTCGTAAGAAAACAAACTTACGAACAACTTGCAAAGAAGTATAATTGCTCAAAACGAACTGTTCAAAGAAAACTTGATTCACATCAAGTAATAATACCTTCTAAAACGCCAAGAAAAGTTGTTATTTTGATGGACACAACTTATTGAGGTAGAAATTTTGGAGTGATGCTTTTCAAAAATAATAAAAGAAAAATAAATCTAAAAATTAGAGCAGAAAAAAACAGCAACTATTTTGTCTATTACACCTACATTTTCTATTACAAAGCCAAACTACCTACTATAATTGAAAATGCTCAAAATT